>DATMLR010000100.1:0-29963 GCA_035570015.1 Puia sp. | reverse complement strand
GATCCGGTTGTACGCCGCTGATCCCCATCATCCAACCTTCCTGACCTTTGACCTTATATTTAAAGAAGTAGACATATCCCGTCGCCGCCTTAGTAACGACATGCTGCTTTCCGACCAGTTGTATTTCCGCTTCCCTGCCCTCCGCCCGCCGGTCAAACAATACCGACCGCGCCATCGCCTCCTGGTTCCGGTACTCAGCGGGAAACAAATCGCCTTTCCCCACCTGGACCAGGTCATTGTACAGCCTGGCGCGATGCCAGTCATCCGCCGCCAGAGCATGCAGCAGGCTGTCGGGAACGGGCCGGTGGTTGCGGATCAGGACAAGAACAACGGCATGCCTCACGCTGAGCGATTTGATTTGCAATAGTTGATTATACCACCGGGCAACCGCAGGCCGATCATAGAACGGCGCCAACCACTCCGCATATTTATCCAGCCGGGGGGCGAAAGACCTGGCTGGACGCGGATCTACCCCCTGAAGCTCCTCCATTGGCGGTGGATCGTATCCGATGACGGATATCCGCGGTTGAATGGGCGATTCTTCTTCATCACCGCTCTTTTGATCCGTCAGCTGTTGCTTCTTTAGCAGGATCTGCGCATCAGAGAACAACCCGGTGAAATAACCTTCGTACGCAGTTCCCGGCAGCCGGCTGCTATCAGCCATTCCCGCCATCAGTTGAAGTATGGGCGACTTATAGCCTTCGACGGGTATAAGCTGCAGGACATCCGGGAACACCGAGAGCGCCAGCGTGGTATCCTCACTGATGCGTTCGAACAATCCCCTGAGCTGGTTGGCCGTCTCAAAGACCGGGGGGGTCTGAACCAGCCATGTCTTCACCAGCGCATAGGCTTCTTTGTTTGGAAACCGCACCATCGCCTCCAACGCTGCATCCTGGAAGGCGGTGGTATCTCCGCTTTTCCCGTAAAGCTCCTTCACGTATGCCACGGCCGGCTCCAGACAGCAGGTATCCCTGATCCGTCCAAGGCTGCGGATAAGCTCGCTCTTTGTTTCGATATAATTTTTATCATCCGGCTTCAGGCTGACGATGAGCGAGCGCAGTTCCGGAAGATCGGCGGGCGTGAACAGGATATGACCGAGCGCTTCATGCGCGATATGCCGTTCAGCCGAATCCCGGCTCCGGTACCGTTTGAAAAAAAGCGCGGATTTACTGGTGAATACGGTATAAGCATTGGATGGCGCCTGTGGAGTAAAGGAAGAAAAGAACTCCCGGAGAAATGGACTTTCCTCTCCGGTCTTGTTCGTCAGGGCGGTCACTCTGAAGAGGGTATTGCCCTGCAATATCGCCAGCCCGAGCACTTTCCTGCTGCTGTTGGTATCGAGCAGGGTATACCGGTAGCCGCAGATTGAGTCGCTGCTGCCGAAATACTCCCGGGTGTCCAGGATGAACTCCGCTTTCAGCCTTTTCCAGTGCATTTCGTTCTCCCAGAAGGCAGTCGTGTCCCGCCGGTAAAAATAATCCGGCAGCGTAGAGGCGACGACATGGATGATCTCACCAGTCGTATCATTACGGAAATAAGCATGAAGTACTTTCGTTTCGGCAACGTACCCCGCCGGGCTTTCCTGCTCCTGGAACATAGGGAATGTGCTCCACGCTTCCGTAAGGGGGCGCAACGCCTCCGGCACATCGGGACGTACGGGCGTGCGGACGGCAAAGTGCCGGGTGGTATCGGAGTACCGCTCCGGTTGAGTATAGTGAAACGGCGCCAGGTGGAAGCTGCTGATGAACCGGCCCATATCGGCGTTCTCCTTTTTTCCAGCCGTAAGGACCAGAAAGTATTCCGGTCCTGAGATAACTGCCTTTGCCTTCAGCCGGCCACCCGTCGCTGTGCTGAATTCCAGGTCCAGACAATCATGTCCGTCCAATTGTCCGAACTTGCGCGAGAGTTCTTTCAAGATCACCTTCGAGCCCTTCAGGCTCTCTTCTATGAGATGCAGGTCCACCGTGTCTTCTTCCAGAAAATGTGTATTGCTGATGTTGTCTTTCAAAATTAGATAGGTCTCTCCGGCTGCGCTAACCGCTTCATACTGCCAGACCGGATTGGTTCTACCCCCAAACCCTGTATAGGACACCGCAGGACTGGCTGGAAAAGAAACCTGGAAACCTCCCTGTGGAGGGTTGTAATTCGTCCACTGGTAATCCGCCTCCTTCAATTGGATGGAAGCGAAGAATTCGTCCGCCTCTTTCCCGGATACATATTCTTCTTTACCACTCATCTTGAAAATGAGGATCTCGGTCGGTGCAACCAGGATCATATAACGCTGAAGATCTCCGCCGCGGTTCTTGTTGACGATCTCGAAGCCATTATAGCCATTGCGCTCAATTTCTTTTTTACTCAGGATCCTGCCGGGGATATTGTCATACAATAAGCTGTCGATCGACTTCAGCACCGCCCCGGACAGCTGTCCGGTCAGCCCGGAATGGGTCTTCACCCTGGTCAGCATATAGTAGCTGCCATTCGCCATATCCGCAAATTGCCACGAAGGGTTTGTCGACTCTCCGCGCCGGTACCATTGTCCGGGGAGACTGCACCGGATAAACCCGTCATCAGTCATGACCGGACGGGAGTTCACAGGCACATGGAGCCGGTCGATGCGCTCCCGGTCATCGGCATCCTGGTCAGCCATCTTCACCGGTCGAAGCGTATACCCTTTTTTTCGCAGGAGCTCGATCACACCCCTGCTGCCTGGCAGATGTGCGGCGCCGACGGCAACAAAAAGTGACTTATGCCGCAGGATTGAATCGATTGAACCCGCCTGGATGACATTGCGGTCATAAAGGAACCTTTCCGTAAACGCCCTGGAGGAAGACAGCAGCTGATCCAGCGAATCCATCAGCGACAAATCCCCGCGCCGGTAAGCCTCCTGCATTTTCATTCCGATTGTAAAAGCATTCTCACCCTCCGGGAAAGTTTTTCTTTCCCTTTTCTCTTTCATCTCAGCCTCCGTTGCTTCAATGGAGATCTTTTCCGATTGAAGATAGTTCTCCACACCCGCGCCTTCCTTTCCAAGCCGCCTGCCTGTCTGATAGATATACAGATCGAGGTAAGTGTCCTCCTGGAAATTGGCCATCGGCACCGTCGTCCGGTAAAGCAGGCCGTTCATTTCAAAAGGCTCTTCCCGCAAAGCAGCAATCAGCTGATCGGCATAGCTTTTCTGTCTGAAGTCGTTCTCCGAGAGATATTCCGCGTCGCCGGCTGAATAGCTGTAGGAACGCACCACCTGCTGCGCCTCCTCCAGGCGGAACATATCCGGCTGCCATTCGTTTGGGTCGACTTCCAGCGCAACGACATCGCAGCTTTTGATCGCCATATAAAACGAATCGCTGAGATGGAACACCTCCTTATTGCTGATGTGCATGGACCCGAAAAGATAGGATGGCTTCTGAAGCCCGTTGCCGCTGATCTCCCATAAGATGCTCGGATAGGTGGACTGACTTTGGCCCGTAGACGGCAGCCAAAACAAAAGGGACAGCGCAAAAGCAGCAAATCTCTCCATATCGGTAGTTCTCCGAACAATATAACTATTCCTTCGACAAAATAAAAATTCGACAAAAAATTGCTCCGCAAAATAATTTTTTGTCTCATTACCATTAATGATGGCACTTTCCTCCCTTCGGTCGTAAAGTGCGAACTGGGCTCCGCCCAGTTTAAAAGATTCAGTCCTTCTGAACCTCAATTTTAGCAATATCTTTCAACTTCATCGGCTTGATATGCGCTTCGAAGAAATGCGTTTTGCTGCCGGTGATCGTGCTGTCCTGGATCAGCAGCGTATTGAAATAAAAGGTGGTGCGGCTGCTGTCATTCCTGGTGATACGCACCGATGTCCGGTTGGTTACCGGAATGACCGTCTCCTTGCCGTCCTTGTCCAGAACCTTAAGCGTCTGAAGTGAGTTGCCATTGACGCTGAACGGAATAAAGAAAGGAAATGCGACTACAATGGTGTATTTTTTCTCGGGCTGGGTATCAGCGAACTGCTGGACCAGGCTCTGCGTCGAAATGTGATAGGTGGCGCAGCCGGTCAAAAGGAGACATGCTGCAGCGAACAAAAAGTGGCGTTTGTCCATGATGCAAGTATAATGGGGTTATTAAAAATCATAATACGATGTTCTGTAAGATAGGGCTCTTTCCCGGATAATCGGTATTATAGTGTAAACCGCGGCTTTCCTTTCTGAACTGCGCTTCCTTGACGATAAGATAGCCCACCGTGATCAGGTTGCGGACCTCACAGAGCTGGGGCGACACTGCCGTCGTTTCGTACAGCGACTCAATTTCTTCGTGCAGAAGATCAAGTCGCTTGCTGGCCCGCTGAAGCCGGGTATGCGTCCTGACGATCCCTACATAGTCACTCATCAGGAGTTGTAATTCTTTAAGGCTCTGCGTGATCAGGATCATTTCTTCGGGCTCGGTCGTCCCTTCTGCATTCCAGTCGGGGATATTCTCTTTAAAGTCAAGATAGGGGATCTGTTGAACGCTGTCGAGGTAACAACGGTGGGAAAAAACCAGCGCCTCCAGCAAGGAATTGCTGGCCAGGCGGTTGGCGCCATGCAGACCCGTGGAAGAGCACTCGCCGCAGGAATAAAGCCGGGCGATGGACGCGCGGCCCCACTCATCCACCTTGATCCCGCCGCAGCTGTAATGCGCGGCCGGTGCAACCGGGATCATTTGCGTCGCTATGTCGATGCCGATGGAGCGGCACTTTTCGTAAATATTTGGAAAGTGCTCAATGAACCTGGCCTTGTCCATATGACGGCAGTCGAGATAGACATGTTCGGTACCGGCTTTTTTCATTTCACTGTCGATCGCCCGGGCAACAATATCGCGTGGGGCGAGGTCCTTTCGCGCATCGTATTTCTCCATGAACGCCTCCCCGCGACCGTTCCGCAGGATGCCGCCATCTCCTCTCACCGCTTCCGTGATCAGGAAAGACGGGCTCACGCCGGGCTCGAACAAAGCAGTTGGATGGAACTGGATGAATTCCATATTCTCTATCCGGCCTTTAGCCCGGTAGACCATAGCTACTCCATCCCCGGTGGCAATGGTGGGATTGGTCGTTGTCCGGTAAGCCTGACCGTTCCCGCCTGTTGCCAGCAGCGTGATTTTGGAGAGGATAGTAACGATCTTGCTGGTATGCTGATCGAGGGCATATACTCCATAGCACTCGATATCGGGCGTCGATTTGGTGACCAGATAGCCCAGATGGTGCTGGGTGATCAGGTCAAGCACAAACCAGTGTTTGACAAGCTCTATATTCTTCTGTTTGCCGACGGTCTCCAGCAAAGCCCGCTCGATTTCCTTACCCGTCACATCTTTGTGGTGCAGGATGCGGAATTCGGAATGACCGCCTTCTTTCCCCAGCTTGAAGTCGCCTTCGGCGTCCTTATCGAACCGGGTTCCCCACTCGATGATCTCATTGATCCGGTCTGGGCCTTCCGTTACCACGATCTCTACCGTACGCGGGTTGCATAACCCGTCGCCCGCGACGAGCGTATCCTGGATGTGTTTGTCAAAACTGTCCCGCTCGAAGTCTGTCACCCCGGCAATACCGCCCTGCGCGTATTTGGTATTGGTTTCGTCGGCACGGGTCTTGGTGATCACGAGGACCTTCTTCTCCGGATGATGCTGGGCAACCTTGAGGGCATAGCTTAGCCCGGCGATCCCCGAGCCGATGATAAGAAAATCTGTCTTTATCATAAAGCCACAAAGTTACTATCTTTAGCGGGAATCCCCTTGATCATGAAACCTCTATACCTCTTTCTCCTGGCTGCTGTCGTTCTGTTCGCCTGTAACAGCAGGCCCGGAAACGACTATACCCCGCTGACGCTCTCCGCCATTTATAATCCCGACTCGGTCCGCCTGGCCCTGGATGGCGGGGACGCCGGCGCCGCCGATAAAAAACTGGCGGCAGCGATCGACCAATTCAAAAAAACGAAGGATACCGCCGGCAGCATCCCGCTTTTTAAAGAGGCGATCCTGGTGAAACCGACGGCTAAAGCTTATTTTGAGCTATCGGGCGCTCTTCTGGCGACCTACAACAAAGAAGAAGCGATACAAGCCCTGCACATCGCGGAGAGACTAGGCTATAGCCCCCTGGCCAACGTGATGATCCGTTATTGCTACGCCTATTCCCTGATGACCGGCCCTTATGGAGCCGACTCCTTCGGGGATACCGCCATCCGCTATATGCAGCCGGCCCTGCAAATGGGATATGCCCGGCCCCAGGATTTCCTGCAGCGGGGATATTTTCCAACGCTGGCCCGATCCGACGGGTTCGCGAGGGCCTTTAGTGACGCGCTGGGAGGAATGGCGGGAAGAGACCCGCAAAAGAGCCTTTGGGATAGCTACGCGGGGCAATTCCCGGAAGTTCCCCTGCCTCTGGCGATCAATTTGCCGTGGATAAAGAGCCACCCGCTCGAGGACGCGATATCTTTTGAATTCCAGAAATTCATCCCCGAGATGCGGGAAGGCAAATTCGACCGGGGTGGCGGGACTGTGTACTATTACATCGCCCTCATCCGAAAGAGCCCGGCCTTTACCGCGGTTGTCTACGGTGAACAATATGAAGACGACGATAGAGAGGAAGCGGCGGAGGCGGACAGCAGCAACCAGGCTGTGCACGAACAAACTACTGTGACATCCGTATTCTCCCTGGTAACTTATGACGGCCAGGGGAAGATCATTGACAGACTGCGGGTAGCCGGAAGAGATGGCCAGGAGACTTCTTTTAAGGCTTTTGCGATCCAGCCGAACCTGCATTTCCAGGTGCAGTATATACCGGACAAGCAGGACTCCACTTCCCTGGCGGAGGCGCCCGACAACTACCTGATCGATGCCACCGGCAAATTCGTTAAGACCGCTGCGCCCCTCGCGGCCAGATGAACTTTTCAACAAACCCTCGCCGGATGAGCCATTCGGCCACCAGCAGGTTGGGGACCCAGCTCAGCCAGGCGGTCGTGATATAGATATCCCGGGGGGAGGCGAGGGTGGTCACTTCGAGGATGTACGTATAGCCCCTTAACGTTATCGCCGAAAGAGTGAGGGCATAACTCCGGAGCATATACGCACCATGCAGCACGAATTGCCGGCGGAATGCGTAGTACCCCGCCGCCAGTGTAAAGCTGATCCAAAGCGTGGCAAGCAGGGTGAAGCTGGTGCGTGCCGGCAAGCCGCCGTTGGCATAGAGCGCCATGACAAAGGCCGCGGGCCCGCTGATCATCGTGACGATGATAAGGTAGGTCCACCCCATCAGCCGGTGGACCCGGGGGTATCGTCCCAGCAGCCAAGGCGCAAATTGCGTAAAACCGGCAACCAGCACCAGACAGCTGGTGAACACATGGGTGTAGAAACTGGCGCGCCACCACGAGATAGGATAGACCCGTTGCTTGGTCATCAGGAAGGCGACATTGCTCCGCATGACCGTATAGGCGAGCGTGATCCTGATCATCAGGTAGGAGAAGAAGGCCAGGGCCAGCAGAAGAAATGATCTGATGATTATCCTGAACACGGTTAACCTGCTGAGAATTTCACGAATTTCATGCCATTCCCCCGGAGGTTTTCCTCGATGATTGAGTCTTCGGAGATCTCCTGGCGCGGTTGTCGTATGAGCCGCATATGCAGGCTTGGCATGCGTTTATTGTTTTGCCAATCGATGAGGATCGTGTCGCTTTTTTTGAGAAAATTGCCGTTGATCGTAATGAGCTGGTCATTCACGTCATGGGCAGTCGAATCCTGATCATATTCCAGCTTGCAGGTATTGTCCGTTGAAAAAGACAACGTGCCCAGGTCCCCCCTCCAGTCGGCAAAATAGAAATCGTCATCGTCGTTCCCGGATTGGCCGGATCGTGAAAGGTTTAGCGTACCGGAATGTATCCTCGTGCTATCGATGGGAATCCAGTTACCGGTGATCTTCTGACCGGACTTATCCATCGACAGGTAAAAAGTCCCATCATAAGGACTGCCGCCCGGTTCTTTGAGCACCAGCACATAATCGCTATCTCTTTCCTCGATGCTGCCATTCAGGTTCCGTCGCAATCCCCGATGCCGATCATAGCCGGAGACGATATTGCCGGCGACATAGTTGATTACTACTGTCAGCAATCCTTTTTTGAAGTTGCCGGAATATGAGCCACGGAGTGCGGCGGCTGCGCTGTCGGAGATACCCGGCCAGGCGGCGGCCGACGGTTTTCCCTGCCGGCCCTGGTGACAGGAGGTCCCGACCAGTACAAGGAAGATCAGGCAAAAGGTTCGGGGTTTCATATCGTGATTAGTATTCAATCGTATACCCAAACTGTTCGGGATGATCGAACGCATCGATCAGATTGAACTTCATGACAACGGTCTTCTTGTCATCCGACAGTTTAGCGGTGGCATTGTCGATCTTCTTCACCGGCCGGGGAAGGATGATCGTCGTGGTATAGTTGATCTCTATTCCCATTTGCCCGGCCTGCTTGATCTGGGCCAGCTGAGGATTGTTCTGAAGCGCTTTCCACTTATCAGCGTTCAGCTTCTTGGTGATGAGCCCGTCGCGGCAGGTGAAATCATAGATGCCGTTGAACTGATTGATATCGGGACTTGGGCCGCCGCCGGGGCCGCCCTGATCGCCCCCGAGGCCCTTAAGAAGCTGCGCCGACCCCAGCGAACCATCCCCCAGGGTCGAATACAATTTCTGCAGGTTATTCTGACTGGTAAACGGAAAGCTCATATGGGTCGTAAAAATCTTCGCCGCAGTATCGAGCCGGATATGAACAGACCCCGGGCTGAGCACCGCCTTTTTATCGGCCGGCAGGCTATCCGCATTATCGAGGACATCTTTCATATTGATCGTGGTATCCATTTTGGTTAACCCGGCCTTCGCCATCCCATCCGTTCCCATATATTGCTGCATCATTTCCAGCATCTGGCTCATGTCCATGTCCATCGTAACCGTTCCGCTGCCATCTTTCTTTACGTCAATCTTTTCATAGATATCGAGACAGCCGGTAAAGCCGACCGTAACAAAAAGGAACAGGATAATTTTTAGCATCTTCATGACCTACGTGATTTCGTGAATTGGAGAGCGATTAGTGATTTGGAGAGCAAGATAATTTTTTACCGGACGCCAACCTTGTAGCGCACCGTAAATATTTGTGAATGTCCCGGCGACAGAAGGGTCAACCCCATCTTATTATTAAAGCAGTCCGGCGCACCACTCAAATTCTCGATGGCAATGCTGGTCCGGTCAGGCGGAGTATAGATCTGCAAATAGGGATAGCTTGAGTCAGGAAAGAACGCGATCGTCAGCCCGGTTCCCGGATGCCGGATCTCGCAGGCCGCGCCGGCCAGGTCCGGTTTCAGACTGAAACAATTGTCCAGGAAGGTATCGCCGATCGGCCGTGCCGCGCCAAAAATTCCGTACTGCGACAGCTTCCCCGTCGGGATCAGGTGGTCGTCGAACTCAAGTATCGCCGTCGAATGGAATTGCAGCCGCCAGTCATCAATCTTCCCCCCCAGCCGGAAATAAGGATGCCAGCCATCGGCGATCGGGATGATGGTCTGGTCCATATTCGTGACGGAAGTCGTGACCTCCAGCACACTGTCGGAATGGAGAACATACCTCACCTGGCAGTCATAATCGAAGGGATAACCGGGATCTTCTTTCCGGTAGCTGTGTTCCAATACGACAGTCCCGGAATGGTCACTGGTTGCTTCTTCCAGGGTCGAAAACGGCTTATCGAAAATTAACCCATGGATCGCTGTCCCGTCTCCAAATAACCGGGAGAAAGTATAGGTTTTGCCCCCGTAATGGTATTTCCCGTCCCTGATCCGGCAAGGAAAGGGCGAGAGTTTCGCACCTTTGAACGACCGGGGCAACTCCTTTTTCAATTCATTCCCGTCGGCGTAGCCGTCAATAACATTGAAGGGTGAACCGTCCCGCAGGCGAACGATAAAGGCATGAAGGCTTGCCCCGAATTCCGGCAGCAGGGAGACAACCGTTCCACTGGCTTCATCTTCAATATTGATCAGGACAAGGCCGTGCTCCTGCGTGTGCCGGATCGTGAAACTCATGGCGGGAAGATTTACCCGCAATTTACTAAAGTCTGGCCTTTCGGTCGCGAAGACCGCACCGACTTTGGCGCCCGGACGGTCGGAGCAAGCCCGATCTGGATCTCGGTCAACTGACATGCAGGTGCGGCATAGTCGATATGCAGCAGGGTCTCCACGTAGAGATCGGTCATTTCCAGATCGTTGAAAGCGACATAATCCAACATCTCCGAATATTCCGTCATCAGGCCCTCCCAGGGACCTTCATACCGGGAACACAGACAGTTGAAAGGCGGGATCTGCTTGAAGAAGGGAAGGAGGGTCGTCGGGATCTGACCCTGTACCGGCAATGCGATCTCCATCGTCAGCGGGCGGTCAGGCTGGCCGTCCATCTTATAGAAGAAACGGTATTGCGGCCCGCAGATCAGGAGCCCCAGATCGGCAACGTAGGAATACAATTCCCGTAAGGCATTGGCGGTCAGGTCCCTCGATTCCTGAAGGGTAGTCTGGCGGCTGACGTAAAGAACGGTCATGGGAGGATGGACGCGGATAAGCATAGATTTCTGGTTTCTCCAAAGATGCGGCCGGTTTGTGTCAGCCTTATGTCAGTAGGAGCCGTAGTGTTTGGAAATTTTTTCTGCAAGCTCCTTCATGGCAGTCCGGAGGGCAGGCGGAGACTCGATCTGTACCCGGTTCGTAAAGCTCAGTAGCCAGCGCCCGAAATGGCCCAGATTGGACGTCAGGAATTTCATCCGGACTCCCGCATCCTGCACTTCTTCCGATACGAATCCATTCAGATACTTCTGTTCCTGAAGATATTTGGCCACCTCCCGGTCGAAGCAGACGATGGCTTCTTCCAGGTCGGAACTCTGCCTGATCTTGTCGATATACTCCCGGATGGAAGGATGAGCGGACGGCTCGAAACAATGATCGTCGACCGTGACCCCCAGCATCCGGCTCATTCGAAAATCCCGATAGTCATTGCGCAGGTGACACCAGGCGATCAGATGCCAGGCGTTCCCATAGTAAAGCAGGCCGATCGGTTCCACTTTCCTGACGGTGACTTCGTCTTTCTGCTGGGAGCGATATTGCAGGTGAACGATCTTTTTGCCCACGACCGCCTGCTGCAACATCGACAAATATTGCCGCGGGGACTCGAGATCGGGTGTATATCGGATCAGGATCTCGATATGCTCCGTCAGACTGTCTACATATTCTTTGTCCGGAGATCGCAGCACCGCCTTTATCTTGAACAGGGCCGCATTGAAGTGGCGCTTTACCGACCCATCGGTGAATTGTTCGGCCAGTTTGGCCCCCAGCAGCAGCGCGCTGGCCTCTTCCTGAGTGAACATTACCGGCGGCAGCCGGTAGCCTTCCATAATGGTATAGCCGGAGCCTGCCTCACCGATGACCGGTACACCGGATTCATCCAGGGCTTTGACGTCCCGGTAAACCGTCCGCAGGCTGATCTGAAAGCGGTCGGCCATTTCCTGAGCCGTCACTTTCTTTTTGCTCTGCAAATGCGTGAGGATGGCGTGCAGCCTGTCTATTCGGTTCACCGGAAAGTTTTTAAGAAATCGCAACAGGAAGCGGATCGACCCAAGCTTCGCTGTCCTTCAGTAAATTTATCAACTCTTCAAGGGCAATGGAGCTGTCGACTCCTCTTTTTACAATTTCTTTACCCTTATACAGCGTGATCTTGCCCGGACCGCTTCCTACATACCCGAAATCCGCATCAGCCATTTCACCAGGCCCATTGACGATACAACCCATGATTGCGATCTTCACCCCTTTGAGGTGATGGGTCACGGCCCGGATCTTGGCGGTAGTCTCCTGCAGGTCGAAGAGCGTACGTCCGCAGGAGGGGCACGAAATGTATTCCGTTTTCGAGATCCGCGTCCTGGTAGCTTGCAGAATAGAAAAAGAGGTGTTGTTTAAGAACTGGCTATTGTTGTTCGTCTGCAGGTAAGTCCGCCCGCTGATTTTTCCGTTGCCGATATTCTCCGGATCGTTCTTCAGCCAGATCCCGTCCCCCATGCCGTCCAGGAATACAGCGCCGGCCTCTGCGGAGAAATGGATCAGCTGTTCGTCGATCGTCCGTTCGTGGCTTTCCACCACCAGGATGACCGGGCTTCGTATGCCCCGGTTCATGATCGATGCGATGCACGCCCTGATGGATAGCATCGCCGTCGGATGGGACGACGACAGGCACAGGACCGCCCGTTCATCGGTCGCCAGTTTATCCAATAATTTTTCCACTGCCTGCGACGCCGCGTCAAGCGATACAAAATGAGGGACGCCTGACGGTGGCTGTGCTGCCAAATATTCTTCGGCAGTGGATAGGGTGATGACCCTTAGTGTACCCGGCAGTTCAAAGTCGACGGGCCTGTTACCGGTATACAGGTAGTCTGCGGCCGCATCGCCGATATTCCATTTGTCCGGTGCGGGGTCATAGGAATAGCCGATCGCTTTCAAATCTTCGCGCCCGATGCTGCCCGGGCCCGACAGATCCGCGACTACCACGGGCACCTGATGATCGCCGATAATCTGTACGAGGTGGGACGACCTCCTTCGATACTCGAAAGGTGAGTACGGAATTTTTTCGATTGGCGCGATCGGCGCGACTTGCCGGGCCGCCTCCATCGGCGCGATCTCCCGCCGCTCATATCGCCTGACCAGGTCCTTACAAACCGGGACTTCAAACTCCGGATCTTCCGTCAGCGAGACGCGGATCGTGTCCCCGATGCCGTCCTCCAGCAGCGTACCGATACCAATTGCCGATTTGATTCTACCGTCCTCGCCATCCCCTGCTTCTGTGACACCCAGGTGCAGGGGATAGATGACGCCGAACTCGTCTTGCATCTGTCTCACCAGCACCCGATAAGCCTGCACCATCACTTGCGGATTACTCGACTTCATGCTCAGGACGATGTTGTGATAGCTTTCATCCCGGGCGACGCGCAGGAACTCCATCGCACTTTCCACCATGCCGATCGGCGTATCGCCATACCGGCTCATGATCCGGTCGCTGAGCGAGCCATGATTGGTCCCGATCCGCATCGCAGTGCCATATTCTTTACAGATCTTCACCAGCGGCGTAAATCGCCCGCGGATGCGCCCGATTTCCTCATCGTATTCAGCGTCCGTATATTCGATAAAGTCGAACTTCTTCTTATCGATATAGTTCCCGGGATTGATCCGAACCTTTTCAACAATACGCGCTGCAATCTCTGCGGCGTTGGGCGTGAAATGGATATCCGCTACCAGCGGCGTTGAATACCCTCTGCGCCGCAGTTCGTTGCGGATATTCAGCAGGTTTTCCGCCTCTTTCCTGCTGGGCGCCGTAATGCGCACGAGCTCTGCTCCGGCTTCAATACAGCGGATCGACTGCTCGACCGTCGCGAGCGTGTCCATTGTATCGGTCGTGGTCATCGTCTGGATCCGGATAGGATGATGATTCCCGAGGATAAGATCTCCTATCTTCACTTCCAGTGTGTCCAGTCTCGAGTACCGGGTCAGGGAATTGCAATAGAGCTGCATGCCACAAATTTACGAAAGAATCACCAGTCCTTGTCGGGTTGATTGAGCGAGTGTACCTTATTCTGGTTGAGCTTGTTCTGCAGGTCGTTCTCCCGCTGCTGCAGGGCTTTCAGCAGTTGTTCCACCTGCTGCTTATTCAGCCGGCTGGGCTGCGGCTTTGGCTGTTGCTGCTGTTGTTGTTGATCCTGCTTCTTCTGGTCCTTCTTGTCCTTCTGATCCTTCTTCTGATCCTGGTTCTTTTTCTGTTGGTTCTGCTGTTGTTGCTGCTGCTTCTGTTCCATCAGCGCCTTTTCCAGGTTCTCGCGCGCCGCCGAGTCGGCTGCATCCAGCTTCAGGGCCGCTTTCCAGGCGTCGATGCTTTCCTGCAGCTTCTTTTGTTTAGCCATTGCTACCCCCTTATTGTACAGGCTATTTTCTTCCATCGGCTTATCTGTGGCGCTATGACCCGCGCTCGCATCATACGATTTGGCGGCGGCATCGTACTCATCCTTTCTAAACTGGGCGTTCCCCAGGTTATAATTTGCCGTAGGATTGTCGGGCGCTTTATTGACCGCCGCCTGATATTGCCGGATGGACTGATCGATCTGTTTCTTTTTATAAGCGCGGTTGCCGCTGCGGATCAGCGTGTTGGTAGTCTGGGCGGATGCCGATCCCGTCATCAGCAAGCCGAGTGCCGCCATCATCAGCATGCGGACACTGCGGGCAGCCAGCCTTCCGCGGCGGCGTTCGGCCAGCAGGATCTCCACCAGCAGCAAAACCAGCGCTATCCCCGCGAACCACTGGAAATAGCTGATGTAATCGATGAATTCGGAGTCGCTCATGGCCTTCTTTTCGGCGACATCCAGCTGCTGCGTCATCGTTATGAGCGCGTCCTCCACATTATCGAGCCGAAGATAGGCGCCGTTCGTCTCCGTCGCCAGTTGCTGCAGCTCCGCTTCATTCAGCTTGGACATGACGGTGTGGCCGTCCTGATCCTTTTTGAGCTCCCCGGTAACCGGATCTTCGATAGGGGAGCCCTCGGGCGACCCAATCCCCAC
Source organism: Puia sp. (assembly GCA_035570015.1). Lineage (GTDB taxonomy): Bacteria > Bacteroidota > Bacteroidia > Chitinophagales > Chitinophagaceae > Puia. The sequence continues at coordinate 15,348 of DATMLR010000100.1, read as the reverse complement.
GGTATTGATCAGCACGCCGTCTTCAGCGAGCTGTTTTGCTACCCCTGCTGCATCGGGGTCGTGATCCTCACCATCGGATACGAGCACGATCGACTTGTATTTTCTTTCTTTACTGTTGAAGGCGGTATTGGCCATCCTCAGGGCGTCGGCGATTACCGTACCCTGCGTGGGTACCACGTCGGGACTGGCTTCCTCGATATACATATGCGCCGCGCCGTGATCCGTCGTCAGGGGCATTTGCATGTAAGCCCGGCCGGCAAAGAGCACCACCCCGATCCGGTCGTTGGGGAGCTGATCTACCAGCCGCAGCAGGAACTGTTTGGCCCGCTCCAGCCGGCTTGGTTTGATATCCCGGGCGAGCATACTCTTACTGACATCCAGCACCAGCATGACATCGACCCCTTTTCGCTGAACATTCTCCATCGCGCCCGGTTTCTGGAGGTTGGCGGCGGCCAGTACGATCACGACGAAAGCCACCAGCGCCAATCCCGCCTTGATCAGGAAGCGGCCGGATGAGAAATTTCCGATCAGCTGGCTCACCAGCGAAGGATCCCCGATCCGAAAGACGGTTTTTCTTTTCCAGTGTAGCAGGAACCACAGCAGAAACAGCAACAGCGGCAGCGCTGCCAGCCCCACCAGATATTCGATATGTTCGATTCGGTACATTTTATTTCTTTCCTTCGAAAAAGCCGTCTTGTTGCAGGATCTTCTTTGCAATTACCAAGCCGGTCTGGCGGAGATCCCCGGTCTGGCGGAGATCCTTCGCCCCGTCGGCAGATTCCAGATTGACAACGAAAAAATAGGGATGTTTGTTTTCTTCCACCCACCCCATTACCCAGCCGATCCTCTGACCGTCCTCCTTTTTGCTTTCGGCGGTCTTGTAGGAAAGCCGGTAGACGGAATTGCTCTCCGTCTGCATCATCCGGCAAACGATTTCCTGCGTGCGCGCAAGAAAAGGCAATTGATTGAAATATAATTTCTTTAACAATCCCAGCTGCTCGTCGCAGTTGATCTTGAGGGCTCCGTTCGACCAAAACTCAGCGCTATCCCCGATTTTCCGGTTGCCATATTGCAGCGAATCAATCCACTTCTTCAGCGTATCTCTTTTTATGTCGAAGCTCAACGCCAGGAAAGCCAACTCGTTAAACGAGCCCGTGTCCCGGAAGTCCTGACCGAAATTTGCGGGGATGTCGAGTTTAGGCAGGTCGGCCGGATAATCTGTCGGTAATTTTGACGAATCATCCTTCACCACCCCCGTCTGGATCGCGATCAGCGACTGCAAAATATCAAAGGTCGCCCCCGGCGAATAAAAACTATCGCGATACCCCGGCAAATTAAAGATCGTAAAATGTCCATGCCCGTTGTCGAACAGCCCAAACGTCCCCTTCACTCCGGCCGAATCAAAATACCGGCCCAGACTGTCATCTATGGTAACGTTGTTTGGCGAACACCCTGAGAAAACCAGTGGAAAGGCAAGAATGGCAAAGAAGGCTCTAGGCATCCGGGAATTTTTGTGGCGCAAATATAGCCTATTGCTTCGGCAAATTGTACTTATCGATGAGCTGGAGGGTCACCCCGTTGGTCCACCCAAAACCATCCTGATCGGGATACTCACCTCCGCCGCCGCCTTTATCTGAATCAACGACATTATATTTCTCCATCAATTTGCCGGTCTCCTTGTAAACTTTCTCCACCAGCCGGACCCATCGCGCGCCGATATCCGCAGCCAGTTCTTTCTGTCCACAGCGGTCGAGCCCCCAGATGGTCATCCATTCCAGCGGAGCCCATCCATTGGGAGCATCCCATTGCTGGCCTGTCGCATATTCGGAGGTCACGACCCCGCCCGGTTTCAGCAATTTCTTCCGGATGACCACTGCGGCCTTTTTGGCCAGAAAGCTCATGTAGTCCGGGTTTTCGTTGATAAAACAGAATGGGTACATCCCGCCCGGATTGATATGACCGGATTGCCGGCCGGTCCGATAGTTATAATCCGTGTAGAAATTGACGGACTTATTCCAACAGTATTTCTGGATCAGTTCGCCCCGATGAATAGCTTTTTGCCTGAATTCGGCTGCTGCACTGTCCTTGTTCATCAGCTTTGCCTTCGAAATAGCCCACTCGAGATGATAGAGCAGAGCATTCAGGTCCGGCGGCACCATATCGGTCGTGTGGATCGTCGTGAGATTCTTTTCGTCGGCAAACCACCGGCTGCTAAAGTCAAGCCCACTTTCCGCGGCAGCCCTGAGGTTCTGATACATCTCCACCTTATCCCTGCCCGAACGCTGAGCGGTGAGCACATCTTCCCTCCAGCTCTCTTGCCTGGGTACGGTTGCATCATCCCAATACCGGTTCAGGATATCCCCATCCTTTAACCGGACTACCCGGCGAAAAGCCTGGCCGGATTTTAGATTCCCGGCGCCATCCATCCAGAACCCGTATTCTTTTTCCATTGCCGGCAAAAACTCCTGGTAAACACTGTCCCCTTTTACCGACGCAAGCAGCTCCACCATGACGGAGAAGAAGGGGGGCTGCGAGCGGCCCAGGTAGTAGGTCCGGTTGCCATTGGGGATGTGCCCGTAGTTTTCGATCAGAAAGGCAAAATTCCGGACCATGTTATCGATCATCCCGACCTCGCCGCTCTCCTTAAGCCCGAGCATCGTAAAGTAGGAATCCCAGTAATAGACTTCGCGGAACCTGCCGCCCGGCACGATGTAGGGATTGGGCAGGGGCAGCAGCGAACTACCTTCCACGACTTTGTCGGGCGTGCGTTTCAGCACCGTCCACAGGTTTTTGATATGGGTGACGACATCTTCGGACATATTGGACTTATACGCTTCTGCCGGATTGACGGGAAGGTCGAAATTATCGAAAACGAATTTCTTCAGATCGAAGCCCGAAGTACCTTTCTGGGTCTCATAGTCGGCCACGATATCCGCGGGCTTCCGTTTGGGCAGACAATCTACAAAGGTCTTGCCATCCGGAAAGACCTGATCCATCTGAACGTCGACAAATAATTTACCATAGGTCTTGTCGGGAGGGGTGGTGACAATCGGTTGGCCAAACGAAAGGAAAGAAGGGATTACCAGTAGTAAAAGGCCTGCAAATCTTCTCATATGTGAAAATTATAAAATTTTTTCCATAAATTAGGCCTAGAACTGGGCGGAGCCCAGTTCGCACTTTGCGACCGAAGGGAGAAAAGTGCAGACATCTAAGGTAATGAGACAAAAAATTATTTTGCGGAGCAATTTTTTGTCGAAAATCCATAAAATAGCGAACACCGCCAAGAATAGCGGTGTTCCTTCTGCTTTTGCTTATAACCTAAAAAAACTCTTCCAGCCGGCCGAGGCCGGCGTAATGATATTATTCTGCGCCGTCGCTCATCGCTCGCTGAACGGCATAGTTACCTATATTTTGACCTACTGTCATTCCAACTTCACAGTCGATATTGTAATGGATGCCTGCATAGATCCTCGAGTTTGCGGCATCCTGGGCCATGGTCAGGTAAGCCTGCGCCCTTGACGGGATAATATGACCGAGGATTGTAGCCGCCGCGGAACTGAACATCGAGTGACCCGAGATGTATGAAGGGAAGTTCGGCACCCCAGTCAGCGTCCGGATCAGCGGATCCATCTGGGTAGGCCGGGGATTGAAATAGTAATATTTGGTATACCAACATTCGATGGCGGCATCCATCTCCGCCATATTCAACAGGGCAAAATTCCGGGCCCACCGCACCTCACTCCAGTTCTGGGTGACGAAATCCTGTGCCGCAATATAGTTCCAGTGGCCCGGCGGTGTCCATGTCCCGACGCCATCAGCCCAGTACTGTACCAGGCTAAGCTGCTCGCGGGTAGCGTTCTTCACCGTGTTCAATGCCTGCTGGACCTGTTGTTGCATCGAATCGCTGCTCGTGGAGGGGGGCGGCCCTGGCCGCAGCGCTACGATATTTGCCGAATCCACCAAAAAGCCTTTTACCGAGCCGAACAAGGGCAGCATCGGTGGCCGTGCCGGCGTCTCCAGGCTTACCCAGGCCGTCTGACCGGCGGCCTCCGTCGTCGTTACAAAATTCGCCCAGATCGTCGGTGTGCCGACCGCCGAACCGGCTTTATCGGCCCTGCCCCGCGCAATAAACGCGTCTGCCACCTGGCGGCCAAGCGCTTCGCCCGCGGTCACGTCGCTGGGAGCGGCGGCGCCGGAAGCGATCAGACTGAATTCCTGCTGCTGTAATTTTTGCTGGATATTTGCGATCTCATCGGGAAAAAGCAGTTGCATCATCTCCGCAGTCACTCCGGCCAGCACCGCCCCTTCTGAAGGATAGGACGGAAGACTGGTCTTTCCGGCCAGTGCCTGCACGGTAGAATCCACCACGTAGGGCGCGGGTCTGTTATACAAGGTCTTATAATGCCAGCAGGCAACCAGCGCATCGTACTGCGCTGAACTGACATAAGCATAGGCTCTGGCCGCATACGGCGGGTTGGAGAAAGGGAAATTCGGATAGGCAAAGGGGTTAGTAGAGCTTGGGATGGGGTAGGTGCCGTTGGGGAGCTGATAAGGCGGCAGGTTGTATTTGGCCACCAGTCCCCGCATGATCTCATTCCAGCGCAGGACGCCGCCGGCGCTCCAGTATTGGATCTCACCCCGCTGGTCACCGGTCAGATTGTGTTGAAAGCCCTTGATCTGATTAAGGTCTGCCGCATAGGCGGTCGTGTTGGTGGCTGCGGGCGTCGCCACCGCAAATGTATCCGGGCGGCTCAGCAGGATCAGTTTCCATGTCCCCGCATTGAGATCTTCGTTGGCCGGGTTGAGCGGCGCAAGGTTGGCGTTCACGCTTGTGACGGTCTTATTGCAGGCAAGCAGGACCGTCAGCGAAGCCAGGACCAGGAAGCGGGTGGTATATGAAATAGTACGCATAGTTAGTTTGATTTGAGCGTTGGAGTTTCGAGGGTTTTGCCTTTATGGTTAAAATCGAAGATGTAGAAGATGCCGGCGCCGAACATCGTCGACTGACCTACATTTCGGCCGGCGACGGTGTAGCTTCCATCCGCCGTCAGGGATAACCCTTTGAGGCGCCCGGACTGGAATTCATATTTCGCATGCGCGCCGGCCATCGTGGCATCCATCCGGTTACTGGGGAAAGGCATGTCGTTCTTGCGGATATCAAAGCCGCCGAGCGTGACCATTCCGGAAAGGTTCGCTTCGATCTCCAGGCGATTGCTGCGGTAACCTGCGCGGACGATATATGTTTCCTCATTCGGCATGTAAACCTTGTCGCTCTCGATAAACTGGGTCGTATAGTAAGACTGCTCGTCGATTGTAATATTGCTGCGCCAGGTATAGGTACCGGTGGCGGTGGCAAAGAAATGTCCCAACTGATAGTCGGCAATGATCCTGCCTGATACCGTCCGGCTATGCAGACCGATCGATAGGGGTAGGTAATCAGCCAGATAGTTGGTCAGGGGAACGGACCCGCCGACCGCGCCGAAAAGCTTTAGTTTACCGCGGCTGCCGATCTTTTGCCGATACACCTCCCATTTGAGCCAGCCGGAAAGGTCCTGGATACCGTGCATCCCGTGCAGGACCCCTGCCGACGCATCTGTCCAGACATACGGGGCCTCAGCAACGATCGCGAGTCGGGGGGTGATGCCGTAAATACCCATCAGGCCGACCATCTGCGTGGTCACCGTTCCGAGGTTCTGGTTATTGCGGTGATAAGTACCTTCCCAGTAATAGTTCCATGCACTATGGGAGTACATCCCACCGACGCACAGATTGTATTTTGCCATCATGATGGCGTCATCATCGGTCTGCGCCCGCACCCCCCAGCTCACCAGGGTAAGCGTCACTACAGCAAGCATTCTTCGGTTCGATAAAGCTGTTTTCATTCGTTATGCAGTTGTTTTGGTTTGATCCGGAGCTTTTGGTTTGATCCGGAGCTTTTGGTTTTAAATTGCGATATGTGATTTCTCGAGCGCCGCTTCAGCGAGCCGGGTGCCTTCGACCCGCGCCCTGATCTTTTCAAACGCGATGTCCCGGCTGGTAGACAGGTCATCGGCAAATGGCGAAAACCCGCAGTCATCCGTCGTCCCCAGCTGCGATACAGGGATATATTCCGTTGCCTGGAGGATAAGATCGCGGATCTCTTCCGGCGATTCGATGCGTTGGCTTAGTACATCTGTTACGCCAAGGAACACCCGCTGACCAGGCCGTAGATTTTCCTTTATCGACAGCAGCACGTTCTCTTTGTCTTTTTCACCGGCAAATTCCAGGTAGAAATTGGTTGCATTCAGTTCGAACAGAAGTGGTAACAGCTGGCTGTAGTCGACATCGGCGCTGTGTGTCGAGTCGTGATCTCCGCCGGGGCAGCTGTGTACACCCACCCGCTGACGGGCTGCAGGCTCCAAACGGTTCAGCACTTGATTGTTCAGGGAAATAAATGACCGCAGCAAGCCGGCGCTCGGATCCAGTTTGAGCGACAGCCGCCCTTCGGTGAAATCGACCTGGACGGCATGTGCGCCGGCGGCCAGGGCGAAGCGGATATCCTTCTCATGCTCATTGAGGAGGTCTTCCAGGAACGCCTCCCGGGTATACCCTTCGATCGCTTCGCCGGGATATAGCAGGCTCAGTGCTGAAGCGGAGATAACGGCCTGCTTGAGCGGAAGGCTGGTCAGTGTCGCTGCTTTATTCAGATAATTGCCTGCATACGTCTGGTAGCGGAACGGGCCGCCTGTCAATTTGGGAAGCTGACGGGTATGCCCGTCCTTAAAAGGGATCACCACGCCATCCGGCGCCAGCTGCGTCAGCCCGTGGATGGGATAGGTGGCAAAGCTGGGTTTGGTCTGTTCGCCGTCCGTTATGACCGGTGAGCCGGTTGCTTCGAACCGTTTGATCGTGTCCCTGAGGGCGCGGTCGAACAAGATATTCAGTTCATCCACTCCCAGATCGCCTGATGAAAAGGCGGTCAGTCCTTCCACCAGCTCTGTGGGGCGGGGAATGCTTCCGATGGGTTCTGTGAGTATTGTCATAATTAAAAAATTTTAGAATCTGAAATTCGCGCCGATATTCACGACGCAGTTGGCAAAGGCGGCATCACCGTGGGTATATACGCCCGTCAGCTCGGTGGTGATCTTGTCCGGCACGCTCTGGGTCCGGTCCCGCACGATGGCGATCGGTACGTCAGCATAGAAGCTGACCTTGGGCAGCACATAGGTCAGCGCCGGTTCGCCCGAGATAATATACCCGGGGCGCCGGAATCCGTCACTGGCTCCGATCAGGTCGTGTACAGGCAGACAATCATCCCGGACACCTCCGGAGAAAAAGAGGCGGTCGAACTGGAGACTGACGCCAACCCTTGCCATATATTGATCGGGACAGCTCATGACATTGCTGCCGTTGGCGATTGAAGAGGCCGACACCGGGCCCCCGTGCGCATTGGAAACACCGTTCTGATCCACCGGATTCGAGAGATAATAGAAATTGCCGTATACTCCGACCTTATGGGAGAAATTGTAAAAGGAATTGATCTCGAGCGTGATACCGGTCCCGCCGTCCCCCAGCTGGATGGACTGGTCGACCGGACCGAACGTCTTGGTGCTGTCGCTGGTCTTGAAATAATCCTGGACGTTATCGTTACCCGTGGGAAATTTGATGCCGAGTCCAACCTGGATATTTCCCTTCGGCATTTTCACCGGGTCCAGTATCCAGCGATAGACCGCAACGCGGATATCGCCCACTCCGAACGAATGAGTGGCGAACCGATGGTAGACACTGTTCTGAAGGTAACACTGCGAACGGGAGTTGGCGGAGATCGGCACGTCCAGCATCAGGGTCCACCGGGGGTTCAGTATCCGGTAAATCGCCAGGTCCGTGGTAAAGGCGTTGTTGATGACCTCATTCCCGAGGACCGCCCGCTCTTTCTGATAGACGTCGCCGATATAATGTTTGAATGATTTGTAATAGCGGTTATTGACGGATAACTGCCATTGGGCCGACGTGTCGACATGACGCGCTTCTCCCTCTTGCCCGGCGGTACAGAAGCCGCCGTTGCTGCGGATCGCCACACAGCCTTGGGCGATTACGCGCTGAGCAGAAAATAGTGTGATAAGGGAGAATATGGTAATAAAGATCTTTTTCATGATGCAGGTAGTATTTGGTTGGTTGTAAAAGGTGAAGGCTCGTCTTTCCGCAACGCCAGCCCTAAGGCAAGCAGGGACCCATAGCTCCCGGCGCGCTCGATCCATTCGAATACCTCATGGTGCGGATAGAACAGCTCCGTGCCGATCTTCCAGACGAGCAGGATCAGCAGCAGCAGCCTCACCGGCCTGATCAACATCGCAACGGCGGCGATCATCTCGAAGATGCCAACCGTATGGGCGATATGGATGGGATTGGAGAAGCCAAGTGCGCTGTATTGGGCAAGTAACCCTTTCTTTTCGATCCAGTTGAGCCAGCCATGACCCAGTAATAAGAGAAAGACAACTACGCGAAGGCAGGTAATAACCTGGGTGAACCGGGCTTTGTCCGGTTGAGGATGCGCATCCAGCCGTGACCAGAGGGGCTTCCAGCCCGACAACAGCAGCAAAGCCAGCGGCGCGCCGAAATTGCCGGCCCGCTCGATGAACTCGCCGAATGGCTCTCCGGAGAGCGGCCGCAGCAGTGCGGTGACTGTCCCCCATCCAACCAGCCAGGTCAGCACTGCGCGGGTGGGGTAGAACAGAAGCGACAACCCCAGCAGGATATCTACCGTGCCGACGAAGGGCATGAGGCGATAAGCGAGATCATGACCAATCCCGAACACAGCGAAATAATTGCACCAGATCGGTTTGGTGATGATGCCGAAGGCGCCATGGCCAAGGAAGCACATCGCTGAAGCTATGCGCAAGGTGTAATGCAAATCCTTCATAATAGTTGAAACATGGGGGCGTTTCCGGGAATCCCGGTGTCTAATCACTTGTTTTGGATCAGCTGGAAGGACTACAGAAGCTCAGGCGGGTTGTCAGCAGTGGGGGCGTAGACCGAAGGAAGTCGTGCCGGTGTATAAAGGCTTGTCGCCTTTACCAGCGCTTGTGCGAGCGCATCCGGGACAATGACGCCTGTCGTTGCCGGACGATAGTCTTTTGAATTATCTTTTGCGGAATGGTTCGAATTCTTTTTCCCTTGATTTTGCTGCTGCAGATCGTTGACCTGGCGGAAGAAATCGCTCGTGGCCGTCCGCAGCTTCATAGAGGTCAAATTCGGCACACAAAGGACTTCCAGGGTGTCGCCGTAGATCCGGCGTTTGACATATTGATAGCGAACGCCCCTAATATCGATCTGCCCGTTCACGCGCTCGTATCCGGGAGTACTATTATAATAGGAGAGGGAAGTAAGTGGGATCTTGAAGGAAATAAGCGCTGATTCGTCGTAGTTATTTTGGTCTAAGCTCGCTTCCAGCCCGCGTTCGGCGCGGTCCTGCCAATAATTGCTCAGCAGCTGGTATCCGTACCAGTTAAAAAACAGCACTCCCATTAGCAGTATGGCGGCAAGACGCTTCAAGAACCACAAATTAGACAATTTTCGGATTAGGAGGAATTTTTTTTAAAATAAGGGCTCGAATCCGATAGAGGTCGCCAGACGACGGCAAGAGTTCGTAGATTTAATTTTAAAAAGTTTAGCACAACAAAGCGATGATACACTGGCATGCCATAGCAGAATTTATAGGAAAATGGTATTGGATTCCCATGTTGCTCGTCTACGTCGGGGTCATCATCACGATTCTAAGTGAAAACAGGGAACCCAGCAAATCGCTGGCTTATATATTGGTGATCGTTTTTTTGCCGGTAATAGGCTTATTGATATACTATTTCGTGGGCAGAAAGCCCGCGTTTAAAAAGCAGGTGTTTGATCGGAAACGATTGGTGGATAGGCAAAGAATGCAGGAATACTATAACCGGTTAAGGCCCAAAATGGAAGAGCGGCTTCAGCTATTGGAAGAAAAAATGGGTGATTTGGCTTCCCCTTTCCGGTACCTCCATCACCAAAACCAGTCTTTGATCACCACCGGCAATTCTCTAACCCTATTGAACAATGGTGAAGAAATGTTCCCCGCTCTTTTCACTGCCCTTGAAAATGCGCGCTTTCATATTCACATTGAATATTACATTTTTACCTCGGATGATGTAGGCAACCGGGTAGCGGATATTTTAATCAGCAAACGAAAAGCAGGTGTGGAGGTACGGGTAATTGTGGATGGCGTAGGGTCAAATCACATAAAAAAGCTGCCGGAGAGATTTAAAGAAGCAGGCATCCAATTGTTAAAAAATATGCCGGTAGCTTTTAATTCACTGGCAAACAGCAATTATCGGGATCATCGCAAGATTGCAGTCATTGACGGAAGTATAGGTTTTATCGGAGGCATAAATTTAGATGAACGTTATTGGAACAATGGCAAACATGCCCTTTACTGGCGGGATACGTCCGTTCGGATGGAAGGGCCCGCCGTAAATTTACTGCAGGTACAGTTTTTCCTAAGCTGGTATTTCGCAGGCGGTAAAAACGAGTTTGGCGAGCTCAACGATTACTTTAAGGTTCAGGCCCACGAGAATGGGAATGGGACTGTTGCCATCGCTGCCAGCGGCCCCAGCTCAGAAGTGCCATACATTATGGAAACCGTTCTGTTAGCGCTCAGCCAAGCTAAGAGAACAATCCGGATTTGCACGCCGTATTTTATTCCCCCTGATGAGTTGACTTCCGCCCTGGTGATTGCTGCTGCTAATGGGGTCGAAGTGGAACTGATCCTGCCTGCCAAATCCGATTCATTTGCTGTTCAGCATGCTTCGTTCTCTTTTATAAAACCACTATTGCAACGGGGCGTTAAAATATATCTATACGAAAAGGGGTTTATTCATGCCAAGACTATTTCTATTGACAGCACGCTGGCCTTCATAGGCACAGTAAATATGGACACGCGCAGTTTTTATCTCAATTTTGAAATTACTTCTATTACTCACGATCCTGGTTTATGTAGGGATATGGAGGATAGTTTTGCAAAAGACAAGCAAAATAGCCGGCTGGTTACACTGGAACAATGGCAAAACCGCCCGGTATTCCAAAGAGGATTGGATTCCGTGTGCAGGCTGCTTGCGGCATTGCTATAAACAATCAAAACGCTTCCTAATAGCTGAGCCCAAATCCGAACTTATACAAGGGGTTCTTGCTGTCGTACGGCACGTCTTCCTTCTGTGTCTGAACTGCTGCCATTGAAGACGGTAGCTCGACCGGCAGATGTCCGAGTGGCTTAGCCTTCCCGAATATAACGTCGAGCACCGCAGCATCGCTCGCGCCGAAATCGGCCAGCAGTCCTTTCGCTTTCGCGCTGATCTCCGGGATGACGGCCGGGCGGTCCAGGTAAATGTCCACGATCGTCGGCACTTTATTCAGCAGCTGCAGGATACTGTCTTTTTCCTTGTCCTTGAAGTCGAGGTCGCCGTGATGGAACATGCGCGCCATCGTGATGGGGGAGTTGACGGGCACAAAAGGTGTTTTGAGCCGTAGAATAGCGATATCCGCCTGCTCCGGTTTGCTGACGACCGTCCCATATTTCGCTGCAACGGCGGGGTCCACGTTCTTCACATAGATCTTCAGTTTTCCGGGCGTAAGGGGCAGGAGCTTCTTGTCATTCTTGAGCAGGGTCATCGCCATGCGCTGCGAAGCTTCGCCTGCCGCCATGTAGTCGGGATTGCCGAGTGACTGGCCAACCTTGGACTCATCGACAAAAGGATTGTCAAACAGTCCCAGCTCGAACTTCTGTGTCAGCAGGCGACGGACACTGCTATCGATACGCGCTTCGGTCAGCTTTCCTTCTTTTACCAACTGGATGACCAGCTCGGGGCAGTTCTCGCCGCCAAACTGGTCAACCCCCGCATCGATTATTTTCTTCACCCGCTCCACGGGTGTCAGGCTTTCCGCGCCCCAGGCCCGCGCGGGCCATACGATCGGGCCCAGATGTGAATCGTTGACCACGCCCCAGTCGGTGCAGACTACCCCATCATAGTGATAGGTGTTCCGCAACAGCCCGGTGATGATATCCTTGTTGTAGGACATGCCGACATTCTCGCTGGTCTGACCCATCGGTACTCCATAGTAGGGCATAATGGCCGCCGTATGTGCGGCAAAAGCCGCTTCGAACGGGATCAGATGGTATTTGAAATTATTTCCAGGGTAGACCTGTCCCTTCTGAAAAGGAAAATGCGGGTCCAGACCTTCCTTTTGCGGACCGCCGCCGGGGAAATGTTTGGTCATCGTCGCTACGCTGTTGGAGTCGAGCTTGTCACCCTGATAGCCCGTGATGTATGCTTTGGCCATTCTTGCCGTGAGCTGGGAGTCTTCGCCGAATGTCCCGCTGATACGCGGCCAGCGGGGTTCCGTAGCAAGGTCAATCTGCGGATGCAGCGCTTCGCGGATGCCCACCGCGAGGTATTCGCGACGGGAAATATCGGCAAACTCGTGGGTAATGCTGTCACTGCCGATAGCTCCGAGACCCAGCGGCTCACACCATTGGGAGAACGTGTTGGCCGTCATCGCAAAAATATTGCTGCTGAAATGATTTCGCGGATCGGAAGCGATCGTGATCGGTATCCCCAACCGGGTCGAGTCCTGCATATATTGCTGCATGGAATCATACCACTTGGCCAGTGCGGCAGGCGAAGGAACAGCCCACAGGTTGAAATGATTCATCTTTTTTTCCTTCACGAGGTTGAGCGCATTCGGCGCAAACGCGAACATCCCCGTTGCAGGCTTGTCCCCGATCGAGCCGTCTTCGTTGACCCGCGCGCCATTGATGAAAAGTATGCCCGCTTTTTCATCCAGCGTCATCTGACCGAGCAGGTCATTGACCCGTGCGCTGACCGGCTGCCGGGAGTCTTCGTAGACGTCCAGTTTCCCATTCTTATTGAGATCGCGGAAGGTGTAGCCGTCGATGGTTTTGACGATCGAGTTGCCGGAGTTCTGAGTTTGACAGGAAATGAATAGCGTCAAAGCCAGCGTTGCACCGGTGGCAAAAAGCAGGGGTTTGGCAAGCATGTTATTGTATTAATGTGAGACAATGTAGGAAAGAGTTCCGAAATCGCCAAATTATAAGGTCTATTTACCGTCTCCTGCCTATGCCCCAAACACGCTCTATTTCCGATAATTTCTAATTATGGCGAATTCGCCGCAGTTAAACTTTTCGCCCGAACAGACACTTCCTCGCCGTCCGGTTTGTCGTAAATTTGAATATCACAGTTATGGCAAAATCAGACTTTGTAGAAAGGATTATTCTGGGAATTTTTATCATTGCACTGATCATCCTAACAGCAAAATTTCTACGATTAGACAATTCCGGATTGGGCCTGGGTCAAATAAATCTTGCGGTTCCGTGGGGAATGATTGCGATTTTTATCAGCCTTTACCTGTTCAGGGAATACAATCGGGTAAAGAAAGCCAAATGGGAAAACAGGCGTGACTACATGAAAAAGCACCGGCAGGAGCTTTTGGACAATATTCTGAAAAAGAATAAAAAAGCTGCCCCGCCAACCAATTTGGTAAACCACAATGAAAATGAACAACCCCTAATATGAGATTCTTCTTCCATCTTGAAAGCTGGGGAAAAGTTCAAACCAGGGCATAAATAGGGAGCACTATAACCATTTAACAATTTCTCTATCAACCGATTACAGCATAAAATCTCCTTCAAAGTTCCTATTTATTTTAAATATCTTTGCCAATATGTTACGACAGACGCCACATATCGAATTCAACCCCAGAATTATGATGGGCAAGCCCGTTATCGCTGGAACCCGTATCACAGTCGAGCAAATATTGGAAGATCTTTCTGTTAATAATTCAATCGACGACGTCCTGATCGCCCATCCTCATTTGACCAAAGACCAGGTCCACGCTGCCTTGGCGTTCGCCGCCCAATCCCTGAGAGGGGATGAAATATATCCCATTGCAATATGAAGCTGCTGGCAGACGAAGGCGTCGACATGCCAATCGTTGATCTTCTACGAACCTCTGGTTTCGATGTCCACTACATTCTCGAGACGCATCCTGGTAGCGAAGATGAAAAGGTGTTACAAATCGCCAATAACGAACATCGGGTTCTCATTACCCAGGACAAAGACTTCGGAGAATTAGTTTATCGAATGCAAAGGACGCATGAAGGGATAATCTTGATTCGGCTTGGCACCATTCCCGCACCCGAAAAAGCCAGAATTGTGAATCATGTCCTTATCGAACATGGAGAAAAGCTAGTAAAAGCGTTTATAGTCATCCAAGAAAATGCTGTTCGGGTCAGGCGTCAAGATTAGAACCGTCTAAAACCCGTCAATTACTAAGGCGTTTATTGGAGCTTATTGCGTCGGGGGGGTTACGGCATTTATCATCATGTCTCGACCAAGCATTTACAGCCTAATTGCGACGAGTTTGCCTTCCGTTTTAATAGTCGTAAATTACATAACGGTTTTCGGTGGACATTATATCTACGGCGATTAGAAGGCCGTTTAACCTACAAACGGAAAACCGTAAAGAAGAAATGAAACAATCGCAAATCATACCGCTTTTGATTTATGTAGCCCTCGTGCTCGCATACTTGTGGTTCAGCACCAAATTTAAAAGGGGTTGGACTAATAAAGGCATTATTGTCAAAGGCGGAAAATTAAATATTCTGCTTGTTATATTTATATTTTTTATAGTCTTAGTGGTCATTGTAAAAAAGACTATGTGACTAATAGCTAATGCTTCCAATTCTCCCCACTTTCCTTGTCCCTCAATAGATATAGATGCCTGCTGCATAAACTAACACTCATTAGTTTTTTGGCGTAAATTTGCCTGTCCGCCAAATCTTTGTAAGATGAGCTATACCCCTTTAAATAAGGTCCGCCTGGTTACCGCCGCTTCGCTTTTCGATGGTCATGATGCCGCGATCAATATCATGCGGCGGCTGCTCCAGTCAAAAGGCGCCGAGATCATCCATCTCGGTCACAACCGCTCCGCGGCCGAGATCGTCGAGTGCGCCATCGAAGAAGATGTTCAGGGTATTGCCATCACGTCCTACCAGGGCGGCCATTTGGAATTCTTCAAGTACATCAAGGATCTGCTGGATGAGAATGGCTGCGGACACATCAAGCTTTTCGGCGGTGGCGGCGGCACCATCCTCCCCCGCGAGATCGAAGAGCTGCACGGGTACGGTATTGCCCGTATCTACTCTCCCGACGACGGCCGGCGTATGGGCCTCGAAGGGATGATCGAAGACGTCGTGCGGCAATGCGATTTCGCGCTTAACGGCAACCCCGACCAATTCACCAGCCCGCTCAAGCTCGACGAATCCAAAGA
>DATMLR010000099.1:0-3299 GCA_035570015.1 Puia sp. | reverse complement strand
TTGGATGACCTTTCTACCGGCTTCCAGGTGGTCTTCACCTCGCGGCAGACGAATTCGGCGGGGGATACCAAGGAAATCTATTACTCGAATGGCGGGACGATGAATCTGGATACCAATAAAATCCAACCTGAAGGCGGGTTGACCGAGAATTATGCCAAGGCGATGGGGATGCAGGCCAACCTTCTGCCCGAGATGTCGTTGACTGAGATGGCGGCTAAGGTTTCTACGGATGCGAGCACGGGGAGCGATCCGCTAACGACAGCGCATATTCGCAACTGGATGGAGTGTGTGCGGAGCCGGAAGCAGCCACATGCGCCGATCGAGGCAGGGTACCATCATGCGATTGCCGTCATCATGGCGAATGCGGCATATCGGACCGGGGAGCGGGTGACGTTCGACGAGAATACCCAGGAGGTGATGGCCGGAGGGAAAGTTTTTAAGTATTAGGAGGCGCGCTTCGCGCGGGATTTTTTTTAGGACCCCGCCCCTTTGGGGGCGGGGTCCGTATTTTTATTCGGATCGGAGCGTTTTGACGGGGTTGGCGAGGGCAGCTTTTAGCGCCTGGCCAATGACGGTGCAGAGGGCGATGAGGAGCGCGCCGATGCCCGCGGCGGCGAATACCCACCAGTGGATCGCGGTATGATAGGGATAGTCGGCAAGCCAATTGCTCATGGCCCACCAGGAAAGAGGGAAGGCGACGAGGCAGGACAGGAGCACCAACTGGAGAAATTCCCGGGACAGGAGGCCGGCGAGGCTGGGCACGGAGGCGCCCAGAACTTTGCGAATCCCCAGCTCTTTGGTGCGTTGTTCCGCGGTGTAGGCGGCGAGTCCGAAAAGGCCAAGGCAGGAAATAAAGATTGCCAATGTAGCAAAGAGGGCGGCGAGTTCACCGATCCGGGTCTCGCTTTCAAAGTGATTTTGAAATTCAGCGTCAACGAATTTGACTTCAACCGGGTACCCAGGGTTTTCGGCTTTAATGACAGCAGTGATCTTATCGACGGCAATGGGGACGTTGATACCCGGTTTCAGGCGCAGGTTGAGGCTGTAATAATAAGGAAAGAACGCCGGGTTGCAATAGAACGCGGCCGGGCCGGGTGCAGCATACATATCTGCAAAAACGAAATCCCGGACAATCCCTACGACGGTCATCGGGCGCGTGCTCATGTCGGAGATGACCTGACTACCTAGCTTGCCCGCTTTTCCCATGATGCGCGCAAGGCTTTCATTGATGAGGATCGAGTTCGTATCCACGATGGCGTTCGGATAAAAGTCACGGCCTTCTTTAATCTTCATTCCCATCGTAGCCAGGTAGCCGGGCGAGATGGGCTCTGTACTTAGAAATAGCTTGGTAGTGATATCGTCACCCTCCCACTTGAAGTTGGTGTTACTGGTGCCTTGCCACATATTCAGCGGCGGACTAAAGCTGAGGGCGACATGGTCAAGCACCCCGGTCCTCAGCAGCTGATCGCGGATCGCCTCATAACGCTCACCCATTTTCCCCTGGACATCGATGTAGGCGAGGTTTTGTTTGTCAATTCCGAGGTCGCGGTTCTCTATATGCCGAATCTGTTGATAAATGATGATCGTGCAGATGATCAGGATAATGGATGCGACAAACTGCGTAGTGACGAGGGCTTTACGAATGAAACCTGCGCTGCCCCTTGGACTGCCCTTTGAACCTTTTAACACCATGACCGGATTAAATGCGGAAAGATAGAAGGCGGGATAACTGCCGGAAAGCAAGCCGCACAATATGCCGATGCCAATAAGCCCGGCCAGATGCACGGGCTGGAACGGATTAAAGGTGAGTTGTTTACTTACCAGGTTGTTAAAGCCTGGAAGTGTGAGATATACCACCAAAACGGCCAGCATAACAGCGAGGAAAGAAAGCAGCAGTGCTTCGGCGATAAAGCGGCTGACGAGGGATCCGCGAAGTGCGCCAAGGGTTTTGCGGACGCCGACTTCGCGCGCACGTTTTCCCGCGCGGGCGGTAGCCAGGTTCATAAAATTGATGCAGGCGATCAGCAGGATAATGGATGCGATCAGTGAGAACAGCTTTACAAATTTGATCTGTCCGCCATCGGGCTTGCCGTTTGTGAAATTGCTATAGAGGTGCCATTCCTTCATCGGCCAGAGCAACATCCGGGTCTGCGCATATTCCTTGTCCTTCGGGCGAAGCATGGCGGTTAGTCTAGTTGCGACTGCGCCCGGGTCCGCGCCCTGTTCCAATTGGACGACGAGTGGACGACCAAAGTTAGGCCAGCCGGAAAGCCAGGGTTGTTCGACGATGTAATCATCAAAAGCGGTCAGCCAATGAAATCCGAGTGAGTAATTATTTGGAAAGTCTGGGACGACACCGGTGACGATGTAGTTAGTCTTGTTGTTCATCCGCATGCTCTTACCCATCGGGTCTTCGTCACCGAAAAATTTCCTGGCCGTCGATGCCGTGATGACGATGGAATGTGGCGCGCGAAGACAGCCATGTGGCGAACCTTTCAGGAAGGGTATTTTTGTGATATCGAAAAAGCCAGAGTCAGCATAGGTGCCATCTTCGTAGAGTGTTTTGTCGCCGACGGTGAATAGTCTGCGGTCAGTGTCGTAGCGGAATGTATGCTGAATCCCGGGGATGTTTTTGTCGGCTGCCGGTCCCAGCATCGCGGTTACTTGAGTATAGCTGCTAATCTGACCTTGAACAGGCATATTCATCCGGACCATATAGATCCGATTACGATCCGGAACCTGGCTGTCCCAGTTCAGTTCGTCTTCGACCCAGAGGAAGATGAGGGCGGCGCAGGCGATGCCCAGCGCCAGACCGGTAATATTGAGGATGCTGTGGCCAGGGTTTTTGCGCCAGCTGCGGATGGTAGTGGTGAGATGATTCCTTAACATGAGTGACCTCGATTTATGACAATCTGCGCCGCGAGGGTCGTGCCAGAAACTTAATTGTATGGCGGCCAGTAGGTTGAGGAGTTGCAATTTGTCGGGGTTGTACGGTTTCGATACTTTTGGTGTACGGAGGTATAACGATATGAAAGCATTGGTTTTGCGGGACAAACATCGGGCGGCGGAATTTGGGGACGTGCCAATGCCGGTCGCGGGGCCGGGAGAAGCGGTGGTGCGATTGGAGGCCGCGGCATTGAATCACCGGGATGTGTGGATCCAGAAAGGGCAGTATGCGGGATTGAAATATCCGATCGTTCCAGGTTCGGATGGGGCGGGGGTCGTCGTTGAGACCGGTCCGGGGGGAGCGGATTGGGTTGGCAGGCCGGTGATCATCAATCCGGCGTTGGAATGGGGGA
>DATMLR010000098.1:0-4355 GCA_035570015.1 Puia sp. | reverse complement strand
GTTTGCCGTCATTTCCGTGCCATCCATCTATCAATACAAGGTCTCGCCTGGCTGGTTATGGGGCACCTATTTCGTTATTACCCTGGCGGAGATCTTCCTGAGCCCCATCGGGCTGTCGCTCGTATCCAAGCTGGCGCCGGCGCGGCTGACGGCGCTGCTGATGGGTGGCTTCTTTCTAACTATGTCGCTGGGCAGCAAAGTGGCGGGGCTGATGACCAGTTCCTGGGGTAAGTTTCCCGATAAGCGGATCTACTTTTTGATCTGGTTTGTTGCCGCCGTGATCGGAGGTCTATTGATCTTTAGCCGGATCCGGCCACTGAACACCGTCTTACGGAATAAAACAGGCGAAGCATAACAAACAAAACCATCCAAATGGCTTCAAAAAAGTTCGAGCCTTTCGTCAGCGCGGAGACGGAAATGAAAGAGTTCACGTTCAAGGCGCTCCTGATGGGCAGCGTCTTCGGTATCCTGTTCGGCGCTTCTACCGTTTATCTGGCGTTGAAGGCCGGGATCACCGTCTCCGCCTCCATCCCCATCGCCGTCCTGGCGATCGCCCTCGGCCGGCGGTTGTTCAAAACCACCATCCTGGAGAACAATATCATCCAGACGACGGGCAGCGCAAGCGAGAGCATTGCAGCAGGCGTGGTCTTCACCCTGCCGGGATTCCTGTTCCTGTCCAACGTCGAAGCCGGCAACTATTTCAACTATGCGGTCATTTTTATCTTGTCCATCTTCGGCGGCATGCTGGGTATCCTGCTCATGATCCCGCTCCGCCGATCGTTGATCGTGAAGGAACACGAGACGTTACCTTACCCGGAAGGCACCGCCTGCGCCTCGGTGCTGAAGGCGGGTGAGAAGGGGGGCAGCTTCGCCAAGGCCGCATTCCAGGGACTTGGATTTGCCTTCGTTTACGCCCTGGGACAGAAATTGTTTCACCTCATCGCGGAAACCCCGGTATTCGATACGGTAAAAAGTAAAGGGCTGAACGCTATCTACCCATCGGCGCAACTGTCGGCGAATATCACTCCGGAGTATATGGGGGTAGGGTATATTATCGGACCGCGCATCTCCGGAGTACTTGTTGCGGGCAGTGTGCTCAGCTGGTTTGTCATCCATCCCCTGCTGGCATCCCTGATCGATCCGGTGACTATCGCTCAGCAGCAAGTGAAGCTGGGGTATCTGGCAAATATCCACTCGGCAGGGGGCGCGGGTGGTTGGGACCCGGTTACCAAAACATTTGCCGATCCGGCTTCGGCCATTTATCGCGCATATACCCGGCTGATCGGCGCGGGTACGGTGGCGATGGGCGGTCTGATCACACTGATCAAGACGATCCCTACGATCATCGCCTCATTCAGGGAAAGCATCGGATCGGTAAAAGAAGCAGGGAAAGTCAGCCGCCTCCGCACCGAACGCGATCTTAGCATCAGGGTGGTGGCATTGGGCAGCCTGGCCCTGGTTATCCTGATTGGCTGTCTCCCCATCATTCCCGGCGATAGCTTTTTCTCCCGGCTCCTGATCGGGTTGCTGATCCTGCTGTTCGGCGCTTTCTTTGTAACCGTCGCCAGCCGGATCGTCGGCCTGATCGGATCGTCCAACAGCCCCGTTTCGGGGATGACGATAGCCACCGTAATGGCTACCTGCCTCGTATTCCTTGCGATCGGCTGGAGCGGGAAACTATACGAGCCGATGGCGCTCGTCGTCGGCGGAATGGTTTGCATCGCCGCTTCGAATGCCGGCGGGACCTCACAGGACCTGAAGACGGGCTATCTCGTCGGCGCGACGCCTCGCTATCAACAGCTGGCCCTGATCATCGGGGTGATCGTTTCCGCCATCGCCGTCGGGTTTACCATCAAAGTGCTGGACACGCCCACCCCCGATCTGGTCGCCCACGGCGTCAAGCACGCGATCGGCACCACCTTCCCAGCTCCGCAGGCCACGCTGATGGCTACCCTGATCAAAGGGATCCAGTCCGGGAACCTCGACTGGAACTACGTGCTGGTCGGCGCTGCCCTTGCCCTTGTCGTCGAGCTCTGCGGCGTCCGCTCACTCAGTTTTGCGATCGGGGTATACCTGCCGCTATCCACCACCCTGACGATCTTTTGCGGCGGCGCCATTCGCGGCCTCGTCGATAAGGTCAAAAAAAGGCGGGGCGAGAAGTACTCGGAAGTCGGCGAGGACCTGGAGAAAGGCAACCTGTTCGCCACCGGTCTGGTCGCCGGCGGCGCACTGATGGGCGTCATCTTCGCCTTCCTGCAAATCCCGGCAAAAGTGGTGGCATTCCTCGATAAACTCAGTCTGGAGAAAACGCTGATTTCGGCGCTGAGCCAGCCGGGTTATTATTTGCTGGGGGTCGTCTTCTTTGTGATCATGGGACTGGCCCTGTACAGGGCCGGGGCTTCGAAACAGCAGCCCGTTTAACTCATCTTAAACGGCACGATCATTTCAAAAATGGGGATATTGACCTCAAAGGTCTTCTTATTGTGGAGGTTCTCCATCGTATAGGAACCATACATCTTTCCCATCTCCGTCCGGAGATTGCAACCGCTGACATACTGGTACCTTTCCCCCGGCTTTAAGACGGGCTGAACACCGACCACCCCTTCGCCTTCGACTTCCCGATAGCTGCCATTGCTGTCGAAGATATGCCAGTGGCGACGATGTAATTTGACGGAGAAGCCATTGTGATTTTCGATTGTGATCCTATAGGCAAACATGTATTCTCCGGAGATGGGATTGGAATAATCCGGCTGGTAGAACGTCTCCACGCTCACTTCCATTCCTTCCGAGATCTTGTTTGCCATCATAGCCAAATTTTCCTAAAGTTAATCAAAATAGGCATAAATGGGGCTAATTTTGCGGCCGTCGCGGCCAAACGTTAGACACAAACGAATCTAAAAATAGTTGTATATGAAGATGGCGGTAGCAAAAGGGGACGGGATCGGTCCGGAGATCATGGATGCCGTGCTGGGCATTTTCAATGCCGGCAATGTTCCATTGGAGTACGTAGTGGTCGAAATGGGAAAATGGGTATTTGACAAAGGGTTCTCCAACGGAATGACCCCTGAAGCGCAGCTGACCATCGAAGACCTGGGCATTTTGTTCAAAGGGCCGATGGAAACGCCAAAAGGCAAGGGGGTGAAAAGTGTGAACGTTACGGCCCGGAAAACCTGGAATACCTATGCCAATAAGCGGGTCTTTCAATCGCTGCATGGTGTGGACACCGTGTTCTCCCGCGCAGGGATCCCGATCGACATTACCATTGTGCGTGAAAACATAGAGGATACTTATGGCGGGATCGAGCACATGCTGACCCAGGATGTGGCGTTGAGCAGACGTTTTATTACCCGGCCCGGCAGCCTGCAGGTCATCAAATATGCGTTTGAAATGGCCAGGAAGAACGGCGCCCGCCGGATCACCTGCGGTCACAAGGCCAACATCATGAAGCTGACGGATGGGCTGTTCCTGGAATGCTTCCGGGAGGTAGCGGGAGAATACCCCGAACTAAGGTCGGACGATATCATCGTTGACGATCTGGCGATGAAGCTGGTCGTGCGGCCGCAGGATTTTGACGTGGTCGTGCTCACCAATCTCCAGGGCGATATCATTTCCGATCTCTGCGCGGGTCTCGTCGGCGGCCTGGGTTTCGCTCCATCTGCCAATATCGGGGACCATATTGCGATCTTCGAAGCGGTGCACGGCACGGCGCCGGATATCGCCGGCAGGAACGTAGCCAACCCCACCGCCCTGCTGCTGAGCGGCATCGCGATGTTGCGCCACCTCGGGCTGATGGAAAATGCGGCGGTCACAGAGAACGCCTTATTATATACGTTGGAACAGGGTATCCATACCGGTGATTTCGGAGATAAGAAGACGCCGGCGCTAAGTACGACGGATTTTGCGAAGGCGATCATCGCTAATTTCGGCAGGATCCCTGAGCATGGCGCCAAGCCGATCCTGCCGAACATGCCTGTTACCACTACCGCCTTCAAACTCCCTGCAAATGAAATGATGGTGTCGGATGACCCGCAAAAGGAAGCGATCATAGGGGTGGACTTCTTTATCGAAAGTTCCGCACAGCCGGAATACATCGCAAAAAAATGTCAGCGGCATGGCGGTGTAAAATTCAACCTGATCAATATCAGCAACCGGGGCACGCAGGTCTGGCCGACGGGATCGGTCTATACCAACCTGGTGAACCAATACAATGTCCGGTTCGAAAGCATCGACGGTTCCCCGTTGAACCAGCAGGACGTCTTAGGCCTCTACGTCAGCCTGAGCGGCGACTTTAAGATCTGCTCGTCCGAGCTCCTGAATCTGCTCGGCGATAAGAAAGCGTATTCGCTGGCGCAGGG
>DATMLR010000097.1:0-7397 GCA_035570015.1 Puia sp. | reverse complement strand
GTACATGTCCGGGTAGAGCGGGTTGGCTTCCGGAAGGTAGCCGGTCTTCCTTCGTGTCTCCAGGGAGTGTTCCCGGACCGAAATCCCACAAACAGCGGCTTCCCCGCTGTCCTGGCCAAGATAGCCGGTCAGGATCTTCATCGTCGTGCTTTTGCCGGCCCCGTTTGGACCCAGGAAGCCGACGATCTCCCCTTTTCCGACGGTAAAGGAGATCGAGTCAACTGCCTTCTGCTCGCCATATACCTTAACCAGGTCCTTTACTTCAATTGACATGCGCGAATTTACGGCCCTTCGGCGGGATAGCCGAAAATTTGCAATCGGTTGTCGGTAAATTCTGATAAAATGACTTAAAATTGTAAAAACTAACGATTATGACCCCTCCTCCTGTTGTCGCTGCCAGCAAAGAAGGCATTGCCAATCCTGCACCGCTGGGCCTTTGTGCCTTCGGCGCCACCACGGTATTATTAAATCTTCACAATGCCGGTTTCTTTGAAATGAATTCCATGATCCTGGCGATGGGCATCTTCTATGGCGGCATTGCTCAGGTGATTGCGGGCATCATCGAAGCGAAAAAGAACAATACCTTCGGCTTGACCGCCTTTACCTCCTATGGTTTGTTCTGGCTGTCGTTGGTTGCCCTGATCGTATTGCCCAAGATGGGCTGGAGCTCCGCCCCATCCGAAGGCGCCATGGTCGCTTATCTGATCATCTGGGGCCTCTTCACTTTATTGCTTTTCTTCGGAACGTTGAAACTAAACCGCGCCTTACAGTTTGTATTTGCAACCTTGACTATCCTGTTCTTCCTTCTGGCGCTTGGGGATTATACCGGGAACACCACGCTCAAGCATTTTACCGGCTTTGAAGGGATCATTTGCGGAGCGTCGGCGATCTATACGGGCGTCGCCGGTTTGCTGAACGAAATGTTCGGGAAAACGGTACTGCCGATAGGGAATGTGTAGTAACTTGGGGGCTCCAAAAACTCCAAAGTCAGATGAGCTACCCGTATCAAATCAACTCAGCGGAAGAATATCGTTCGGCCTATCAGCGCAGCGTCGATGACCCGGAGGGGTTCTGGGCCGGCATCGCCGCCCACTTCACCTGGCGCCGCAGATGGGACAAGGTGCTGGAGTGGAATTTCACTGAGCCGCGGGTCCGTTGGTTCGAAGGCGCCAGGCTGAATATCACCGAGAATTGTCTTGACCGGCATTTACACCAACGGGGGAATCAACCGGCGATCATCTGGGAGCCAAACGATCCGAAAGAAGCGGCTCGGGTCCTCACCTATAATGAGCTTCATTTTTCAGTATGCCAGTTTGCCAATGTGCTGAAGAATAACGGGCTGAAGAAAGGCGACCGGGTTTGCATCTATATGCCGATGGTTCCCGAGCTCGCCATTGCGGTTCTGGCCTGTGCCCGGATCGGGGTCATCCACTCCGTAGTCTTCGGCGGGTTCTCGGCCCAGAGCATTGCCGATCGCATTCAGGACGCCAGCTGCAGCGTCGTGATCACTTCGGACGGCGCTTTCAGGGGTAGTAAGGATATTCCGTTGAAGGCGGTCATCGACGACGCGCTGGTACAATGTCCGACGATCCGGCGGGTGATCGTCCTATTGCGGACCCGGGTTCCGGTCAGCATGATCCAGGGTCGGGATGTATGGTGGGAGGAGGAGATCCGGAAAGTGGAAGAGCAAGGTAATCCGGATTGTCCGGTAGAAGAAATGGATGCGGAGGACATGCTGTTCATTTTATATACTTCCGGCTCGACGGGGAAGCCCAAAGGGGTAGTTCATACCTGCGGGGGCTATATGGTTTATACGAATTATAGTTTTGTCAATGTCTTTCAGTATCAGCCGGGGGACGTGTATTTCTGTACGGCGGATATCGGGTGGATCACCGGGCATAGCTATATCGTATACGGACCGCTAAGCGCAGGAGCAATTTCCGTTATGTTCGAGGGCATTCCGACCTGGCCCAACGCCGGCCGGTTCTGGGACATTGTAGACAAGTTCAAGGTCAATATCATCTATACCGCACCTACCGCCATCCGCAGTCTAATGGGTTTCGGACTCGATTTCGTAAAGGACAAGGACCTGAGTAGTCTGAAAGTGCTGGGCACCGTCGGGGAGCCGATCAATGAAGAAGCGTGGTATTGGTATCATGAGCATATCGGAAAGGGGCGCTGTCCTATTGTCGACACCTGGTGGCAGACGGAAACCGGGGGCATTATGATTTCCAACCTGGCTGGGGTCACCCCAGCGAAGCCCGCTTACGCGACGTTGCCTTTACCAGGGGTCCAGCCTGTCCTGGTCGATGAGAAGGGCGAAGAGCTGAAAGGCAATAACGTCAGCGGCAACCTTTGTATCAAATTTCCCTGGCCGTCCATCATCCGGACGACCTATGGGGATCATGAGCGGTGCCGGCAGGCCTATTTCGCCACTTACAAGGGATTGTATTTTACCGGAGACGGTGCGTTGCGGGATGGGGAAGGGAATTACCGGATAACCGGCCGGGTGGATGACGTCCTGAATGTGAGCGGGCATCGGATCGGCACGGCGGAAGTCGAAAACGCGATCAATATGCATACCGGAGTAGTGGAGAGTGCCGTAGTGGGATATCCGCACGAGATAAAGGGGCAGGGGATCTACGCCTATGTGATCTTCAGCGGCAACAAGTCGGATGAGAACCTGATCCGAAGGGATATCAGTCAGACGGTCGCGCGGGTGATCGGACCGATCGCCAAACCCGACAAGATACAGCTGGTAAATGGGTTACCCAAGACCCGCAGCGGCAAGATCATGCGTAGGATCCTGCGGAAGATCGCGGAAGGGGAAATGCAAAACCTGGGGGATACAACCACCTTGCTCGATCCCGCCGTCGTGGAAGAGATAAAGGGGGGAAGGTTGTAGATCGGCGGACGCTGGCCTTATGATGGCGTGAGCCGCCCTCAATGTTGGATGATCACTTTGGCGCCAACGGGCGTTATCCGGTATACTTCATCCATGTCTTCATTCTTCAGGGAAACGCAGCCGTTGGTCCACATCTGGTAGGCATCCACGGCGTGTTCATCATGCGGCCATGTGCCATGGATGGCGATCCCGTCGCCGATCTTCGCATCTTTGGGGATCAGCCCCTGCGCTTTTCTGTCATTGAATTTGGCGACATCGGCCGGAGTAGGGTAATCCAGATCCATGATCTTATTCCATTTCTCATGCGGTCGTTTGGAGGCAATGTGAAAGGTGCCTTCGGGAGTTTTGCGATCGCCCATGACCATTTTGTCGTCCAATGACTTGCTTCCGAATACCGCCGGATAGGTGGCATACCAGCCATCTTTATCATAGAGCTGGAGCTCGAAATTGGATTTGACTACAACGATATAAATCTCCCCTTCTGGTGAAGGGTGGAAAAAACGGCGGTTGACTGTCCGGTAATGCGCATCCCGAAAGGAAAAAAGCGTAAGGGCCAGGAGGGTGTAAAGGATCAGTTTTCGCTTGGGCATAAGTAGGCGATTTGACCACTTATAACGACCCGCGTTTACCCAATATTTCCTAAATAGGCAAATTTAACAACCGGGAAACGCGCCCGGCCGGTTTTACCCGCGCCCGGCCGAACTTACCAGGCCCCCAGCCGGATACCTACCGTATAGGGGATCTGATTCAAGCCGTCGGAGAACATAGATTTGACGGCATAGGAGCCGTAAAATTTAACCCAACCCAACTCAAGTTCCGCCACATACGATATCTTCCATGGCTCGAGGTCAAAATCGTTAAAAGTCTTTTGCTTCCCAAATTCATGGCTCTTGAATTTTTGGCGGGAAGAGTATCTATATCCAACGCTCGCTCCAACGCTGAAGCCATAGGGATTACGTCTCCGGTGCGGAGTAAAATTGAAATTCAGCATCAGGGGGATCGTGAAATAGTCTGCCGCAAGCTTATCTTTTGTAAAGTTGGTGGTGTCCATGATAACGGTAGTAGGGTTGATCAGATAGCGGATATTTTCTTCATACCTGTAGTTGTTCAATTCGAGACCCAAACCCCATTTCAGGTTGACAACGTTCTTGATCAGGCTGAACCGCTGCATAAAGAGCCAGATATTGACGTCGACGGATTTTCCGTCATTTAGCTTGAACCAATTGCTGGTTGCGCCCGGAGCGAATTTCTGCGCGGCTGCGGACGAGTAATTGGTCTGATCGTTGAAGTACGCGATGCCCAGGTCGAGGATGACCCAGTCGGTGCTGACTTTAGAAGGCCGGTCCGACCAGTTGCGGTGTTTGTGGACTCTTACATATCCGGGATTATCCCAATTGGGTTTGCCATTGCGAATGATCAACAGGTTCCCGACGTGGAGGGTGTCGACGGGATGGACGGCTGTGTCAGTGATCTGCCGGGTCGTGTCGGTCTGTGCTGTGCTGGAGAGGGCGAAACAAAGCCCTGCCGCCAGTAATAATAAGCGGTTCATATCCTTTCTTTTTTCGTTCTTAGTTAAGTGTTACCTGGAAGGCTCCTACCAGGACCTGCCGGTTGCCTTCGCTGTCGCGGTCTGCCGTTTTTGCGAAAGCTCGCGTCACTTTCCGGAAGATGCCGCGAAGTTTCGTCCTGGCCGGAGCAGCCGGTTCATCGGTACCAAAGTCGCTCTCACGCCCGATACCAGCTTGTTCATCCTGCAGGGCCTGGGTCGCAAAGGACGACTGGTCTTTCGGAATGCCGGTTTGGACAGCAAAGTGAACGTCGGATGCGAGATTTCCCGTTACCGGCATGTCCATCACAGCGACAGCGGGCTCCGGCTGGTCCATTCCTTTTCGCGGATCGATCGTGCTGCGTGCGACCTGTCCTTCATCGGGATTCCTGTTGACAGCAAGGTCCTGCTGTTGGTCCGGCCGACGTTGGACGGGCTTCCTGACGGGTTGATGCTCGTTCGTCCCCGGGGGACCTTCTACTATTAAGTGTAACGTGGGAGATGGCGTGGAAGTTACACCTGGATTAACATTCCTGTTGGCCGGCGATTTTGCCGTGATGGATGTGCTTGTCGCCGCGCGCGACGCGACGGATGGGGCGGGACGCTCGGGCTGCTGTCTGCCCGTCAGCAGGAACAACAAAGCGATCGCAGCAATGACTGCTGCGGCTATGCCTGCACGTAACCAGGGCAGCGGAATGATCGGGCGCTCCTTCGCGCTCCGGTAGAGGCGGTCCTTATCGGGAAAAACGATTGAATTGTCGGGATGAAGGAAGGGAAGGCCGTCGATATAATAAAGAGGCGCGCCGGTTTCGGAAAGTGATGTGCCGGTTTCGGCGGAACCTTCCGGCTCCGGTTTTAGCAAGGCTTCCTGGTCGGGGAAAACAAGATGGGTGTCGGGTGAGAGCTTGCATTGAAGCAAAGCCTCCAGCTCCTCGCGGAGATCGGGATGATCGGCGACGAAACGTTCCACTGCCTGTGCGTCCGCGGCCGACAATTCGTTGTCGGTATACAGCAGAAAGAACTCTTCATAATTATCTCTTGTGATCATAGGCTTTAAATAATGTTTTCCAGGCTGACCAGGTAATTTTTCAATTGAATACGGGCCCGGTGGAGGTATACCTTCACCTGGCTTTCGGTCAATCCGGTGATCTGGCCGATCTCCAGGTAGGAGTAACCTTCGTAATCCTTCAGCAACACGAGTGAGCGCTGGGTCTCGTTCAGCCGGGCCAGCGCCGATTCGAGGATCTTTTTCAGCGGATGGACGGGTCGGTCGCTTACGAGCGCCTCTTCCCTAAAAGTAGGTTTTAGCTCAATCCGCTTCTCTTTCCGCAGGAGGTCGATCATCTGGTGATAAGCGATCGTGAATAGATAGGATTTGCTTTTCACCGCGTCGACACTGCCACGGTTCTTCCACAATTTCTCAAAAGCCGACTGGACGACGTCTTTTGCGTCGTCTTCCCGCCGCAGGTTTTTCAGGATAAAGCGATAGACATTATCCGCATATAAGGTTACACAGTCATTGTATTCTCTGTCAGTCATGCTATAAATCTAAAGTCGGACCTAATCGAGCGCTACACGCCGCGTCTCCCTCTCCTGTACGCCGGACGGGGACTAAAAGTTACAATCAGGGGGCTGAAAGTTACAATTAAAGAGAAAAAAAGACCGGGAAGAAATAATTAGCGCTTGCTAATCAATAAGTTGTGAGTGAGCGATTCCCAGAGGACAAACGGACTTTGGCATTGGCCACCGTCGCATTGACTTTCCCCATTCGGAGCGGGATTTTCGGGGTGGGTTGACCGGGCATAAGTATAAGAGAAAACGATAAGACCAGCGGCGACTACCAGGGAGGCGAATAACAAACGTATGGTCAGATTCCGGTTCACTTTGATTTTAAATCTGTGACGAAGGTAGTCAATATTTTGTTACAGGAGGTTAAAAAATTAGCCGCCCCATCTAACAGGTAATATTTCAACAACTTACATTTGCACCTTAAAGTGGTTAAACTATGAACGATTCCTTTGTAAAACGAATAGCCGCCGAGTTGGAAGAGATCAAGGTTTCAGGCCTCTTCAAGACCGAGCGGATCATTGCCGGTGCGCAGGGCGCCGAGATCGTGGTGGGTGGCAAGAAGGTACTGAATTTCTGCGCCAACAATTACCTGGGGCTTTCGAGTCATCCGAAAGTAAT
This sequence comes from Puia sp., assembly GCA_035570015.1. Classification (GTDB taxonomy): domain Bacteria; phylum Bacteroidota; class Bacteroidia; order Chitinophagales; family Chitinophagaceae; genus Puia. Next base: position 759 of record DATMLR010000097.1, on the reverse strand, counting down.
TGAGGCGGCTCACCGGGCGATCGATTCCCGCGGATATGGGATGAGCAGTGTGCGCTTTATATGCGGAACGCAGGATATTCACAGGGAGCTGGAGCGCAAGCTCGCCGCCTTCCTGGGAACAGAAGATACGATCCTGTATGCCGCAGCTTTCGATGCCAACGGCGGCGTGTTCGAACCCTTATTCGGTGACCAGGACGCGATCATCTCGGACGAGCTGAATCATGCGTCGATCATCGACGGGGTGCGGCTTTGCAAAGCACAGCGTTTCCGATACAAGCATAATACGATGGCGGACCTCGAAGCGCAGCTGCAGGCGGCGCAGGGGGCGCGGAGCCGGATCATTGTAACCGACGGTTCGTTCAGCATGGATGGGACTATTGCGCAGCTGGACAAGATCTGCGATCTGGCCGATCGCTACAATGCTGTTACGATGGTCGACGATTCGCATTCTTCAGGTTTCATCGGCAAGACAGGACGTGGAACGCATGAGCATTGCGGAGTGATGGGCCGCGTCGATATCATCACCGGGACGCTGGGCAAGGCGCTGGGCGGAGCCAGCGGGGGATTCACCAGCGGAAGGAAGGAGATTATCGAGATGTTGCGGCAGCGTAGCCGGCCCTATCTGTTCTCCAACAGTCTGGCGCCTTCGATTACCGGTGCCAGCATCGCCGTACTGGACATGCTGAGTGAAACGACAGTCTTAAGGGACAAGCTGGAAAATAATACCAACTATTTCCGGTCGAGGATGACAGAAGCCGG
>DATMLR010000096.1:0-7246 GCA_035570015.1 Puia sp. | reverse complement strand
CCCCTTCTTTGCGATCGTGCCGGAGTCGCTGCTGGTGCCGGCGATCGCATTGGCGACGGCGGCGTCGATCATCGCCAGTCAGGCCCTGATCAGCGGTTCTTTCACGCTCATCAACGAAGCGACCAGTCTTGGTTTCTGGCCGCGGGTCAACGTCAAATACCCGTCGAATGTCCGGGGGCAGATCTATATCCCGAGCGTCAACTGGATCCTTTTCACCGGCTGCGGGCTGGTGCTCCTGTATTTCCGGACTTCGGAGGCGATGACGGCGGCGTATGGGTTTTCGATCACGATCGCCATGCTGATGACGACGTTCCTGATGTTCTATTACCTCCGATATGTGCGGCGGATGGCGTTCTGGATCGTGGGGGCGATCCTCACCATCTTCGTTTGTGTGGAGACGAGTTTTTTCGTCGCCAATGCGGTAAAGATCGTGAAGCGGTTGTTCTTTCTCGTCTTCGAGATCGGGCTGATCTCGACGATGTACATTTGGTATAATGCGCGGCGCATCACGCAGCGGTTCCTTACTTTCGTCAACCTGTCCGATTATATCCCCATGCTGGAGGCGCTGAGCCGGGACCCGTCTGTGCCGAAGTATAGCTCGCACCTGGTATACTTTACGCGATCGGCCTATTCCAAGCTGATCGAGAAGCGGATCCTGGATTCCATCTTCGACAATATCGAAAAAAAGGCGGACCTGTATTGGTTTGTACATATTGAGCGAACGGATGACCCCTATACGATGGAGTATGGGGTGGAGGAGATCCGGGATGACAAGATCATCCGGATAGACTTTCGGCTTGGATTCCGCGTGCAGCCCAAGATCGGGCTGATGCTCCGGAAGGTCGTGCAGGAGATGATCAATAATAAGGAGCTCGATATCGTCAGCCGGTATCCGATCTTTTCCCATATTCGGGCGAATGATTTCCGGTTTGTGATCATGAAACGGTTCCTGTCCTATGACAATGAGTTCTCCGCGCGGGAAGGGTTCATTCTGAATGCTTATTTCAGCATCTCGAGACTGGCGCAGTCCGACAAGACGGCGTATGGGCTCGACAACAACCAAACGGTAGTGGAATACGAGCCGCTGGTGGTGAATCCGGTGACGAATATTCAGATGAAGCGGGCTTTTTATAAGTTGTCCGGCGCGGAGGATGAGGGGGAGAAAAAACAGGGGGCATAAAGAAGAACGCCCCGATTTATCGGGGCGTTCGTGTGCGAACAACATGAAAATCTAAAGTCTGGGCCGGCCGAAGGCCGGCTGGGTAAACAAGCTATTTCTTAAAATCGTTGATCCCGTAGTAGTAAACATCCTTGCTATCCGGGTACATCCCCTGGATCTGGAAGTTGCTGCCTTGTTTGCTCAACGCGTCCCTGAATTCCTCTACGGTCCGGACAGGCTGGTCGCCAACCTTTGTGATAATAAAGCCGGGCCGCATGTTGGTCTGGTTGCTGAGGACACCACCGTCGCGGATATTGCTGACGACTACGCCGCCGTTGATACCGAGCTTTCCAGCGTCATCTTTGCTGAGTTCGGTGAAGTCGGCGCCGAGGGACTGGATCGCGGCGGGATTGGAACCGGCGAAGGATCCAAGTTTGTCTTTCAGCGTGGCGGTAACGGACTGCTCCGATCCATTGCGCACGAACGTGAGCTTGACTGCGTCACCGGGTTTCTGCCGGGCGATAAGCTCGGCCAGTTGCGCGTCTTCATCGACGCTCTCGCCGTTCACCTTTGTAATAACGTCCCCTTTCTTCAGCCCTGCCTCACCGGCAGCACCTTTGGGGTCGACGTCGATGACATAGATCCCATCGACATCACTCATGATCCCTAAATCCTTCTTCTTTGCATCGTCGAGACCTTCCGGCGCCATGCTGATACCGAGATAGCCTCTTTCGACCTTTCCATACTTCATAATATCGCCGATAACCTTTTTCATGAGGTTAGAGGGGATGGAGTAGGCATAACCCGCAAAGGCGCCCGTAGGCGAAGCAATAGCGGAGTTGATGGCGATCAGTTCACCATTGGTATTGACGAGCGCGCCGCCGCTGCTGCCGGGGTTAACGGCTGCATCGGTCTGGATGAAGGCTTCGACCGGAGCCGCGGCCTGCGTGTTGATCCCGATATTCCGGGATTTTGCGCTGACGATCCCCTGGGTCACCGTGACATCGAGGTTCAGCGGGTAGCCTACGGCCATTACCCATTGACCGAGCTTTACTTCGTCGCTATTGCCGATCGTTATGACGGGCAGGTTGTGACCGTCGATCTTGATCAACGCGAGGTCGGTGTTCGGGTCGGTGCCGATGACCTTTGCGGTAAAGTTTTTCCGGTTGTTGAGCGTGACGGTGATCTCGGTGGCGCCGTTCACCACGTGGTTATTGGTGACGATATAGCCATCCTGGCTGATGATGACACCGGAACCGGAAGCACGCTGGTCGGGTTGTGAGAACTGGCGGCCGTCACCGTCGCCGAAGAAGCGTCTGAAGAGATCTCCGCCGGGCATATTCCCGAAAGGATCCTGGTCGGCGCCCGGCTGACCGGCGCCGGGTTGACCGGCAGTCGCTTTGAACTTGGTCAGGGTCTTGATATGTACGACAGCGGGTACGGCGACGCCGGCTGCATGCTCAAAATCTACCGGCTGGACGCTGGGTCCGCCGGCATTCGTGTATCCGGTCTTGAGGACCGGAGAAGTCGTTGTGTCCAGGATCGAATTAACGGGATTTCTGGAATTGGCAAATAGGGTCAGGCATCCGACGGCTACAGCGGCGCCTAGTAGAGCGGCCCCAAGTTTGAATTTCATTGTAAGTGTGATTGTTGTTTTTGTGATTAATCGTTATCACCTTAATTAACGTAGGCTTTCGTAGATCGTTCGGGGGATTCTGTTAAACAATCTATAAAGGAATGACTGTGTGTAAGTTATGTTAACGAATGGTTAGGAAGGTTCGAAGGAATTGTTAAAGGGTTTGCCGGAAAGGCGCGAAGTTGGAAAATGATTATCTTAGGGAATGGCATTTCGGGTTTTGTCATATTGTTTTAAGGTCTGGGTCACTGCCGTGCTGATTGGAACGGTTCTGCTGGTGACGTTGACGTATGTGTTTTCGCGGACGCATCCGCATCAGGAGGATCTTAAATATGTCGGGTTACTTCTGATGAATGGTTCGTTGTTTTCGCTTCCCAGTCTCCTGCTCTCGTGGATCGGGGCTTTCTTTATCAATCATTCTTCCCGAAGTCAGAAGGCCAAACGGCTTTGGATCGTGCTACTTGCGGCTCCGCTGACATTGCTTCCTTTTATTTTTTTTGAGCGGGGCGAATTGGAATATGACTGGCAGCCCATTTGCTGGATCGCGGGTCTTTATTACCTGGTAACGGCGGCCGCGATCTTTTTCTATCCGCTGCCGGAGTCCAGGGCTGCGCACCCCTAGCATTTCACGGTTTTTTTCTTTTTTGTTAACGAGCCGTGGTCGATTGCCTTTTGAATGTAGTCGGCGGCGATCGGTATTTTGCAGTCGGTGTTGCCCACGTCGACGCCGACACCCCCGATCTTCCTGGCGGTGGCGATGGCTTCGGCGGATAGGGGCTGAACGTAGGCGCCGAGGCAAATCACAAAACTATTCATGGTATAGCGGGTTCGATTGGGAGCGGAGCGTATCGTCTTCTCCACCCTGGCGAGGAGCGTCTTGAGGCCGGGGAGGTCGAGCTTTTCGTTTGGCAGGAGCGAGACGAGGTTGGCGAGGGTGGACCAGCCGGCGGCGGAGATGTGTTCCTTTGGCGAGTCGATCCACTCTTTGGCGAGTTCATAGCCGTGGGGGCTGCCGGCGGCGACCCAGGGGACGGTGTATTCACTGATATTTTGGGACAGGGCCTGTTTGACCCAGGTTTGCAGGTCGGCCTTTGACATTTTGGCGTCGTCGGCGATGAGACCCGCGAGGTATTGGGCGTCGGCGTTTCCGGTGGAGTAGAGTTCCTTGGCGAGTTGGTAATCCATCTTGATCTTCTTTTGGATGGGTTTCATATCGCCGACCTTGACGCCGAAGAGGGGTTCGCGGACGCCGTGGTTGAGGAGGATTTTTTTTATCGCCGGGGTGCCGAGCTTTTCCAGTTCGGTCATGATCTGTTTGGTAGTCATATATCGGGTTTTAATAGACTCTGATTTCCACGCGCATGTTGGCGTCCATGTCCTCTTTGGTAACCGGATGCGGATTAACCGGAGTGGCATTGCCCATGCCTTTGTAGCTTAACCTGGCTGGGTCGAAGCCGGCGTCAATGAGATAATCATAGATAAATTTGGCACGGCGGACCGACAGGATGAATAGCGGGTCCTTGGGGCCGCGCATCGGGGAGAGCGAGTTGACATAGCCGTCGATCTCGAGATGATGATCTTTGAACCGTTCCAGTTCGGTTATAAACTGGGGGAGGATGTGTCGGGTCGCATCGGTCGGGATGGGCGTATCGACGATGAAATTGATGTGGTGCAGGGCGAGGATGGCTTCCGGCCGCGTGCTGTCGGCGGTAGCGCTGTCGGCGGGCGTGCTTTTGACGACGACGATGCTGTCGGTGGGAGCGCCGGTTTTGCCGGCGGCGGGTTTGGTCTGGGTTACGGTATCGTAATGCGAGACGGTCGGATTGTAATAAACGATCTCGACGCGGCGGTTGTCGCTGTCGGAACGTCGGGGTGTGGGGGCGACGCCCCCACCTATGGCTTGTGGTTGGCCGGCAGTTTGTGGTCGGCCGGAGGTTTGTGACTGTCCGGAGGTTTGTGACGGCCCGGATGTCAGGAGGCGGGCGGCGGCGTTGGCACGCTGCCGGGAGAGCCGTTGATTGTAGGCGAGCGTTCCGGTCTTATCGGTGTAGCCGGTGATCAGGACGAGGTCGGCGCCCGTGCTTTTGAGGGAAGTGAGTCGGGTGCTGTCTGCGGGCTCGATCCGGTAGCTGTCCAACCGGAAGTGGAGGATAAGGGTATCCTGGCGCCGTTGCTGTGATCTGCTCAGGAAGGGGATCAGGAGCAAGGGGTACAGCAGGATGAGGTGGCGACATTGGCACAGCATAGTCGTCAAATTTACGGAAAATGGCGGGATGCGCGGAGAGGGAAAACGGAGGGTGGGCGGGGGCCGGGTTGGGATCAGTGTTTGTATTCTCCCACGAGGCCGAGGATGATGTCGATTGTGGCGGCGTTGCCGTCGAAGGGGCTGCCGCCGGGGTTGCTGTAGTTCAGGAAATGATAGCGGGCGGCCAACCCGACAAATCCATGTTTGCCGATTAGGTAGTTGCAGCGCAGCCCGAGGTTGAAATCGAGGCTGGTGATCTCGGTAGGGGACCAACCGACGTTCTCGCTCGCGGAGGTGAAGTCAATGAAGTCCATGCCGATGCCGGTTGAGAGGCCGGCTTCCCAGTGGCTGCGCTTTATCATATATCGGGTGTAGTTGAAACTCAGGTTGCCGCCGTCATAGAAGGTCCGGGACATGAGCATGTCATTGCGGAAGATGGAATGGGGGCTTGGCGTGTTGCCAAAGCGGAGGGCGCAGTCGAGGTCCCATTCGTTGTGTGCGTTGCGCGCTCCGTAACCAAAATTGATGGCGGGATGGACACCCAGCAGGGACAGGTGACCGTTAGGCATCCAGATGCCGGAACCGAGCGTCATCACCCCGCCCAATCTATGCTCGCGGTATGTCGGGGGTCCGAAGATGCCATTGGCCGTGGGTGCAACGGTATGGGTTGACAGATATCCTTGAGGGTAGCGGATGTCGCCGCTGTAAACGCGGCAGAGGAATTCCTGGACGCTGTCAAATTTTCGGGTGCTCAACAGATCGTAGGCCCAGCGGGAAGTGGTGAAAAATATTTTCCGGTCGGCGTCGGGCATGTTGCATTTCGTATTCTGGCAGGATGCCAGGAGGCTGGCATAGGCGTTGAGCTGGGAAATCAGCGGCCAGGTGAGGGCATTGAGTTCGGAAAAGTCGGTGAGACTAAAGATGTTGCGCTGGATCGAGAGCAGGATTGCCTGACAGAGGAGGTCGGGGTCGACGGGTTCCTGCCAGCGGAGCTGGATATACAAGCCGATGGAATCAAAGTCCTTGTTGGCGTATAGGCGTTGGAGGGCGTTGGCGTCCTCATTGGAGAGCTGTTGACGATTGGCGGTGGTGCGGGGCTGCTGTGGCCGGGCGGTCAGTCCCCATAGCAGGAGGGCGAGGAGGAGGGGTGTCTTCATGCTATATAAAGATAATCGGTGATTGCGCGGGGTCTTGTTATCCATTACTTATCTGGTTGTTACCAGCCGGTTAAGGGGGGTTGTAAATGGCCGGTTAAAGGCGGACAACAGGTGTATCGAAAGAGGACAGTGTGCGCGCGGCGTTTTAGGGTAACCGGGTGGTTGTCAGTCGGCTGCGAAAAAGGCATATCTTTCGTGGGCGAAGGTCATGCTCAAAAATATTTTCAAGACCGCCTGGCGCAATCTCCTGCGTCACCGGGTGAACACATCCATCAATGTCGCGGGCCTGGCCCTGGGCATCGTCGTTTGTCTGATCATCTTTTTGCTGGTCCGGTTCGAGCTGAGTTATGACCGGTTCCATCCGGATGGAGATCGGATCTACCGGGTCGTGGCGAGAACTGTCAGTCCTGATGGAGAGGGGATGGGCGGATTCGTGACGACGGCTATGCCGGGAGCATTGCGGTCGGAAGTCAGCGGGTTGGAGACCGTGGCGGGTTTCGACAATCTGTATTGTTCGGTGGAGGTGCCGCGGGTAGGGAAGGAGAGTGTGGTTTTCGATGCTGCAAAACATGGCGAGGAGACTTCAGCGATCATTATTGCGCAGCCGCAGTATTTTGACATTTTTAAATACCAGTGGCTGGCGGGTAATGCGGCGACGGCGCTGAACGAGCCGTTCAGGGTGGTGCTGACGGCAAAGGAGGCGGAGCGATATCTGGGGCCCGCGGATCCCGACAAATGGCTGGGAAGAACGTTGATCTATCATGATTCGATTCGGGTAACGGTTTCCGGGATTGTGGCGGATTGGAAGGGGAACAGTGATTTTGCGTTCAGGGATTTTATTTCTTTTCCGACGATCAAGGCTTCTTTTCTGAGGGATGATTTCGAGGAGAGCTGGGGGATGTGGGATTTTGATGTACAGGCGTTCGTCAAGCTGGCGCCGGGCGTCAGCCCGGCGCGTGTAGAGCGGCAGCTGGCCGCGATGATGGAGCGGCATCGCCAGGGGCCGAAGGAGTTCCATACTTTCCTGTCGTTGCAACCGCTAAGCGACA
>DATMLR010000095.1:0-8186 GCA_035570015.1 Puia sp. | reverse complement strand
GCGGCGAATTCTACCTCGACATCCACCCCGTCTCCTGGCTGCACTTCGAGAACTCTCTTACCCTCACTTACGGCACCAATCTGCTCGATGGCGGCAAAGCCCCCGACAGCCTGAAATATCTCCCCTTCATGCCACCCCCGCATACCCACTCCGAACTCCGCGCCACCTACGCAAAAGGCTTCGACCGGATCAGGGACGGCTACGCCTTTATTGGGTTTGACCATTTCAATCCCCAAAACCACTTCTTCGCCGCATACGGAACCGAGACCTATACCGCCGGCTATAACTTGCTCAGCGCGGGCATCGGCTTCAACCTCGTCAACGCAACCGGTAAAAAGGTCGTCGAGCTCTTTATCGAAGGGACCAACCTCGCTAACGTCAACTACCAGTCGAACATGAGCCGGCTGAAATATTTCGACAACCCCGTCGTCCCGCCGGGCATCCAGCCCGGTATCTTCAATATGGGCCGGAATTTCAGCTTCAAGGTTGTAGTGCCGTTCGATCTGTCGCCAAAAGAACGGCCGGCCGCCGGTTCCTGACGGTCAGCAATAAAGCGATGGTCATAAATGTAAACAGCATACAGCCATAAGGCAGGATATCCCCGATCCTGCCATAGATCGTATTCACACGCCCTACCGGCACGTCCGCCAGCCATAAGGATCTTCCGTCGCTGAACCAGTCGCGACTGCCGATCGCTTTTCCCCGGTAATCGGTCGCGAGGGACAACCCATTGCTGACCTCCCGGAAGACCGAACAACCATTTTCGACCCCCCTGTAGACCGCCATATAGGTATGAAAAGGCGAGATCGCATACCAGTCGCCGGAAGGCAGCAGCAGCAAGTCCGCACCCTTGTCGCCAACCTGCCGCATCTGCAGAGGAAAATCCGCGTCATAACAAATGGAAACGGCGAGCCTGCCATATGCCGTTTTTACCACCGGAATGATCCCGTCCCCCGGCTGACTGGCCTCCACCAGCGGCACCGGGTTATTTTTATGGAATCGGGTGAGGATATTTCCCTCAGCCCCCACAAGGATCGCTTCATTTTCCAGAAACTTTTTTCCCGGCGTGATCTTCCCCGGATTGACCACACAGATGGTCATCAGCAGATACACCCTATTCCCGGCGGCGAACCGCTGCCCTCTTTCGATAAAGGCATCTTCGTCGGCCTTCCACGCGATCCCATTATTCTCCGACCAACACACGATCCCCGCACCCCGATCCACCGCCCGTTGACTTAAGGCAAAAAGACTGTCGTCAACCGCGCGAATGGTAGCAACTACATTCCTGAACCGAACCGTATCCGCACGCTCGACATAGCTGGCTTCTGCCAAACCAATCTTTCGCATGGCCGGATCGGTCACCGCCGCGCGAGGGTCCAGATCGATCCGCTGACCGCAATAGTCCTTATAAAATGTTTGCCACAACCCGATTAACGGCACCGTTACCCCGGCCACCCTTACCGTCTTTTCATCAGGAGCGGGCCCCGAATATCGATACCAACCTAGCCCCAATACCAGCGCCAGGACCCCGGAATAGATCAACACCCCCCAGGCCAGCCTTCCTTTCCACCCGCGGCCGACCGCCCAGACTACTACCGATGCCGTCCAGTAAAGCAAAAAACTAATCCCCCAGATACCCGTTACCGATGCCAGCTGCGTCAGCCAGCTCAACCGATATTGTGAATTGGCGACTGACCACCATATCCCGCCGCCATACACCGTATTAAGGTATTCCAAGGCGACCGCAAAAGCCGGGAAGAATAAAGTGGCAACAAAACGATCCGTCCTTTTACACACCCGGGCGTCCAGCCAATAGAGCGCCAGCTGTTCCAGACTTTGGTACACCCCAAACAATAACAATACCGGTACAGGAAAGGGCGCAACGTTATAGTCGGCAAGAAAATGCCCCAGAAGAAGAGCCGGAAATACCCAAAGGACTTTCCGCGGGATAGTCATCCGCCTGAACACGACAAGAAGCGGGATAGGATACACCCATGCCAACAAGGATACCCCCCACCTCGGCGAAGAAAATACGCCACTGACAACCGCCGCCGCCAGCAACCCAACCAACCCTCCCCACCCCAACTTCCACCCGGACCCAACGGCACCCCCGCTTCCCAGGTTCCACCCGGACCCAATCGCCCCCCCGCGTTCCAACTTCCACCCGGACAAAAAACGAATTTTCGATTTCATGATAAAAAAGTTTTACCACAAAATAGTCACGCCTAACCCGCCGGTCGACCGGACGCAGGAACTCGAACCGATTTATTTCGTTTGAATAAAGTCCCGCTTAAAGTCGAACGCCTCTACCCCGCCATCCTTCTTTTGAACTCACTGGGCGTCAGTCCCGTCTGTTTTTTGAAGACCGTATTAAAAGAAGATTTGGAATTGAACCCCACCTGGTAGAGGACTTCCAGCACGGTGATTCTTTTGTCCGCCGGATCGGTCAGCAGCCGTTTCGCCTCTTCGACCCGGTAGGTATTGATAAATTCGAAGAAATTCCGACCCAGCCCTTCATTGATCGCCTGGGACAATAGCTTTGGCCGAAGCTTCATTTGCACAGCCAACTGGTCCAGCGTCAGGTCCGGTTCGAGCCAGGGCCTCTGCGCCTCCATATGACCCCGAAGCTGATCCAATATCCCGGTCCATTCTTCCGATGCCTTTGCAGCGGCAGGGGGCGCCACGGATGGCTCCTCCAGTACGGCAAATAATTCAGAATCTTTCAACGCCTTCAGCAAAAGGACATTGATATACACCCATACGAGCCCTATTACGACCAGGAAAACCGGCAGCCAGAAAGCCGAAAAAGAGGTTAATCCGATGAAACTATTCACCGCCGCGAGCGCCATTGCCGCCGTAAAGAAAAGCAAAGAATTCGATAACCACCGGATATCGATGCGTCTGTAATCCGAGAATACATCCCCCGCCGCCTGCTTAAACCGGCCGATCAATCTGAACGACGCGAACATGTATAGAAAAAACTGTCCAAAAATCAACGCCGAATCCCAATACTGATAGCCAGGAACCTTCCTCGCCATGATCCGCTCCAATATCAGCCCCCTTTTCGTCGGCCCCTCCGTCAGCCAATAGATCTCCGTAAGGACAAAAAGCACAATAAATGGAAGAAAATGCCATCCCTTCGAAGGGCTTAATCGAAAGTTCCGGTACAAAATAGACTGTGTATACAGATACAATAACGGACCAAGCAACAGAAGAAGCCAGACGCTCCACAAGCTAAACCCCGAATTCCCCGTATAAACCCCCTTGATCAGCAGAAGGTTGTCCATAAGATTAAGCCCGATCACCAGGAAGAAAGCAGCTAGCAGAGCATTACTGCTCCTCCCGCTGCCCGCCCCGCCTCCTCTGCCGCCCCGATGCGTAAACAGGAACAGACTCGTGAACAGCAACTGAAAGATGACAATCACAAACAGGATATCCGGCAGACTAAAACTCATACGTCTTGCAATCTACCTTCTTTTCCCTATCTTTAAAAGGGCCCAAAACCTTTCTTATGAGCGTCCCCTCCACCACACCCCCAACCATTCCCAGCCTTACCGACCCCGCGGTCCTCGCCGCCATCACCGCCGCCCGAGCCGCCTGCCAGGCGAACGCGACAAAGACCATCGCGGTCAGCGGACAGCCGGTAACCATCCCATACCCCTTTCCCTCTCCCACCGACTGGCGCCAGATCTGGATTTACTTCCTGATGACCGACCGGTTCAATAACCCGGCCGCACAACCCAATTCCGAATCTCAAGACCCGCCCATCGGCTGGAACGAAGTCTACAACTACCGCCAGGGCGGTACCTTCAAAGGGATCGAAGCCCAGCTGGACTACATTGCCGGACTTGGCGCCCGCGCCCTCTGGATCAGCCCCGTGCTCAGGAATCCCTTCCCCGACAGCGCCCCCGACTGGCCATATAACTATCATGGCTACGCGACACAGGACTTCCTCACCATCGATGGCCGCTTCGCATCCGACGGTACTGCCGCTACCGCCTCCATCGAGCTGACCGAACTTATCGAAGCCGCTCACGCCCGCGGCCTCTATATTATTCTTGACATCGTCATCAACCACGGCGCAGAAGTCTTCAAATATCTCTATCAGGGACAAGTAACCGATGCGTTCACCGACCCGGTGATCCTCAACGGCCCGCCCGGCGACGAACCCCCCATCCTTTGGGTCAATGGCATTGGCGCAGCGAACCCCACGTGGACAAATACGCTTCCCGCTGCCGGCCTCACCAGCGATGATGCTATCTGGCCGCTCGACCTCCAGGCCCATTTCGACTTCTTCCGCCGCCGCGGTAGCTTTATCCCCGGCGAACCCCCGCCCGGCAGCTTTCTCAAGGGTGACTTCGGCTCCATGCGCCAGTTGGTGGCAGAATACCTCACCGTTTCCCCCGCTCAGCAACCGATCCGGGACCAATACGGCCAAACTCCCGTAATCGATATCCTGATCCGAATCTACGCGTACCTGATCGCCGCCTATGACATCGACGCCTTTCGTATCGATACGGTCATGTACGTGGATCCCGACATGGTCCAAAGCTTCGGTAACGCCATCCGCGAATTCGGTCTCAGTATCGGGAAACGTAATTTCTTCCTCTTTGGCGAGATAGATGATGCCAACTACAGCGTCGTCGACCAATTCGTTGGCCGTAACACAACCGACGACAATGGAAACGGCCTCGGTATCGACGCCGCCCTCGATTACCCGCTCTTCGATCAACTGCCGGGCATCATCAAACAATTCGCCGACGTTGCCAATATCCGGCAGTTGTTCCTCAACCGAAAAAACGCCGAACAATACCTGATCACTTCACACGGCGAAGCAGGTAAATATTTTGTCAGCTTCCTCGATAATCACGACCAATATCAACGCTTCAATACGCCCACGACCCCGGCCGCCCAGGTCCTCATGGGGTTAGCTGTTCTTTTCTGTCTCCAGGACATCCCTTGCCTCTATTATGGAACCGAACAAGGCCTGACAGGCGCTATCAACCCGGACGGCACGCCGGCTACCGGTTCACTCGAATGCGTCCGCGAAGCGCTCTGGGGCAAAACTCCGGTTACCTTCGACCGGGACAATCCCTTCTACACCAACATCGCCGCCCTCGGCAAACTTCGCAACGCCGAGACCACCCTTCAATACGGAAGACTTTATTTTCGTGAAGTATCGGGGAATGGCCAGGATTTTGGTCAGTCAGGCGGCGTTGGCGGCATTCTCGCCTTCTCGCGCATCCTTTACGACCGTGAAGTGCTGATCGTCGCCAATACCAGCACGACCAACGAATTCGCCGGCTGGGTTGTCATGGACGTCGATATCAACCGGGCACAACCCCTGATGACCGTCGCCTACAGCAATTTCAACACCTCCGGTTCCGGGGGCGTTCAAATCATCTCCAATGCCAATTTCTACACGGGCACACAGGTCACCTCAAGCCAAACCGCCGCACTTTATATAAAACTCGCTCCGATGGAAGTCCAGATCCTCACTCCGTCCTTAACGTCGTCGCCGGATTGACCCTTGCCGCCCTCCATACCAGTATGCTGATCGTCCCGAGCGCTATGACCAGCAGCACCCCAACCGGTATCCCAAACTGCCACCAGGTCAATCCTGCATGGAAGGCGTAATTGCGCAGCCATTCGGAGATAAGCAAATACACCAACGGCAACCCCAATACGCTGCACCCCGCGATCATCCGAACGCTTTCTCCCGCCAATAAAGCCATCAATTGCGGAACCGTGGCGCCCAGCGTCTTCCTTACCCCGATCTCCCGGATCCGCCGCCGTGTCGACTGCGCCGTCAATCCAAACAATCCCATACAGGCAATGAAGACCGCCAGCGAAGCAAACAACAGGAAGATGCGGCCAAATGCAATGTCCTGCCGGTATTGCGCATCATAGAAATCATTCAGGAAAAAGAAGTCGAACGAAGACTCAGGAAAATATCGCTCCCATAACCTTCCAGTCGCGGCCGTCACCGCATGCTCATACCCCGCAATGATCCGGATCGAATAATATTGCGTCGGTATCCAACCCAGCCCCGGATCCATGAACAGGATCAGCGGAGTAAAATTGTTTTGAAGCGACTGCTGATGATAATCCCTGACAACCCCGATGACTTCATTCGGCCGTTGATCCAGCGTCTCCAGCCATACCCTTTTCCCTATTGCCTCTTCCGGCGACTTATAGCCCAATTGCCGAGCCGCGGATTCATTAAGGACGATCCCCGTCGAGTCCGCAGGTCGTGAGCGATCAAACGCTCTTCCAGCCAAAACCGTCAGCCCAAACGCCGGGATAAAATCGAAATCCACCCGCAACATTTCATACGTCCGCTCTTCCAATTTTGAAGCACCAAACCGCCGGTTAGCGAGGAATTCACCAACGGCCTTGCCCGGCACCGCACCGGAAGCCGTAACCCGCCCCACCCCGGGAATTGCCTGCAATTCGGTCTTGAAGTTTTTCACGGTATTTTTATAATCGGCGGTATTTACCGGGGCCCGCAACACCAGCGTCTGATCGACCCCCACCCCCGTAGGTTCGTTTTTCATATATCCGATTTGCCGGAACACCGCCAAAACTCCCGCCAGCAACAGCAGGGAAGCGGTGAATTGGAAAACCACCAGCGCCCTTCGCAGGATCACTCCGCTTGTCGAAGCGGAGTACTTCCCCTTCAGAACCGTAACCGGATTCAATCGCGATAACACCAACGCCGGATAGGCTCCGGCTAAAACCATCAACGCCACCAGCACCGACGCAAGCCGGACCACCAGCGTCCAATCATATAAGACACCCGATTCCGCGCCCAGGAACTCCATCATTGGTCCTTTCAACACCGCAATCAACAGGATTGCCATCGCCAGCGCAAGCCCGCTTACCAGCATCGACTCCACCAGGAATTGACCGATGAGCTGCCCCACGCTCGCCCCGCTGACCTTCCGAACCCCGACCTCTTTTGCCCGGTCCGCCGCCCTTGCCGTCGCCAGGTTGACATAGTTGATGCCCGCGATCAGCAGGATGATATACGCGATCACCTCCAGGAACCAAACGGTCCGGCCGTTACCTTTGCTGGTTTCGACCTCGTATTGCTTGATAGGCCGGAAATGGATATCTGCCAACGGCACCAGTTGAATGGCCCATTTCAGGTCCCGCAGCGAAGGGCCGCTCTTATACTTTTCTGCCAGCGCCGGGAACTTCTCCTGGACCTGCTCCGGCCGGGCTCCCGGAGCCAGCTTGACGAACGTATAACTCTCATGGATATACCAGAAATCCCGCTGCCATTGCCGCTGAGTAAGCCAGGAGACCAGCGCGCTGAACCGTATCGTCGAATTTTCCGGCAGATCGGCGAATACCCCCGTTACTACACAGTGATATGTATCGGCTATCGTACTGATGTCCAGGAATTTTCCGAGTGGATCGACTGCTCCAAAATACCTTTTTGCAGCTGACGCCGACAGCACGACGGAATTTGGCTCCCTCAGGGCCGCCGCCGCATCACCTTGCACCAGGGGATAGCGGAAGAAACGGAAGAAATTACTGTCCGCAAAACAGACGTGCGCCTCGCGGTACTTGATCGTCCCATTACGCACCACACGCTCCGAATTGTTCCAATTGATCCGGGTAACATCGGCAATCTCCGCGAACGCCTTCTTCATGGCCGTCGCATAGCCATTCGTGCTGGTCGCCCAATCGTCCGTCATTTGGTCGTTCTTAAAAAAACGGCTTTCAACCCGGTAAATGGAATCCGCATCCCCCAGCATCCGGTCAAAACTGTGTTCAAAGTGGGTGTATCCGCTGATCGCAATAAATGCCGCTATCCCCAACACCAGCCCGGCAACCTGAATAACCGTTAATGTCTTATGCCGGCGGAAATTCCTCCAGGCAACCAACAGGATATTTTTAAGCATGAATTAAAGTTAAATGAATCGTCCGGGCTGCGCGCATCTTTCTTTAACACAACTTTCACCCTCGTCCCCGCAGCACACCTCCATACACGCGCTATCTTGTTGTATGCGCCGGACAACACCATTCTACTACCTGCTGCTATTATCTTTGTCTGCCGCCGCTCAGCAAACAACTTCTTCCGCCGCTCAGCAAACAACTTCTTCCGCCGCTCAGCAAACGACTTCTCCCGTCGCTCAGCACCCACAGCCCCCTCCAGCTCCTGGCCTCTACGGCAG
>DATMLR010000094.1:0-3582 GCA_035570015.1 Puia sp. | reverse complement strand
ACCCTGAAGCAATATCTGTCCCTCGGGCTGGCACAGGGTAATAAAGTGACGATCGACTGGACGGCGTTCCGGCCGGTAGCGCCGCGTTTTACGGGCCGAAAGGTATTCCACGGCTATGATCTGGCGGAGATCGTGCCGTATATCGACTGGGGTCCCTTCTTCATCGCCTGGGAATTGCATGGAAAGTTCCCGCAGATCCTGAAAGATGCGGTCGTGGGTGTTGAAGCGACAAAACTGTATAACGACGCGCAGGGGCTTCTCGGGCAGATCGTGAAAGAAAAATGGCTGGAGGCGAAGGCGGTCATTGGTTTTTGGCCTGCGCAGTCAAATGGGAAAGATACAGTGATCGTCAAGGGTCCGGCCGGCGATGTGCATCTTGAATTTCTCCGACAGCAGATAAAGAAGGCGGCGGATCAACCGAATATGTCGCTCAGTGACTATATCGCTCCGGCTGAAACGGGGCTGGCCGATCATATCGGGGCTTTCGTGACGACGATCGCGGGTATCGAGCCGCATATCAAACGATTCGAAGCCGCTCATGACGATTATAACAAGATCATGTTACAGGCATTGGCAGACAGGCTGGCGGAAGCATTCACGGAACTACTGCACCAGCGGGTGCGGAAGGAGTGGTGGGGCTATGTTAGCAACGAGCACCTGAGCAACGAGCAGCTGATCCATGAAGAATATCTTGGTATCCGGCCCGCGCCCGGTTATCCGGCTTGTCCGGACCATACGGAGAAGCTGAAGCTGTTCGCGTTGCTGGATGCCGATCGGCAAATAAGGGTCGTCTTGACGGAATCACTGGCGATGTATCCGGCTTCGACGGTGAGCGGCTGGTATTTTGCGCATCCGGAAAGCAAATACTTTGGGGTGGGGAAGATCGAGAAGGATCAGGTAGTGGATTATGCGGCGCGGAAGGGCATGCCGCTTGAGGAGATAGAGCGGTGGCTGCGACCGGTGTTGGAATATGATGCTTAAGCGCCCGCCTTCATTTTCCGCTGCGCGTCTTTGCTATCGCCGATGCCGAGAACCAGGAGGAAGATGGTCAGAAGCTTCGTCTGCCATCGGCTCAATGACCCCCAAGGGTTCCAGAAGGCATCCACCAGTATAACCAGCAACAGCAGCGTCAGCCCCACCAGGATTGCCGTATACGGCCTCTTCTTTGTGTAAAGCGCAAGAAGAAAATAGATAATCGATATCATCCCGGTGAGAATGATATTCTCAAGGACGGCCGGGCCGGGTAGACTGGGCAGCAGCAGCACAGCTGAAATCAGCGTGGCGATGGCAACTATAAGGAGGAGAATGCGGGCGGTCGCGATCTGCTTTCGCAGCAGATCGGCCTCTTCAGTGGCGGAGTTGCTTTCCGGGGGCATGGGAGTGGCCATAATTAAACTGCAATTTAGATGTTAACGTCCTTTAAGATGCCAATAATTATCTAATTTTGCTCCCCGATAGATAAATTTAAACGTATCGATTGGTATGAGATTAATTGGCTATATATTCCTTTCCTTGGTCCCCTTTGCGGCAGCGGCCCAGCAACAGAACCCACCGAAAAAGAAAACACATTTTATCAAGGAAGTGTATGGTTCCTGGGGATACAACGGTGAATTCTATACGAATAGTACGATCCATATTTCGCAGTCGTCGCTGGGAAACGATTACAATTTCGTCAGCGTCAAGGCGCATGATCATCCGGGTTGGAATGATGGGTTGTTTAGCAAAGCGCTCTCGATCCCTCAGTACAATTACCGGCTGGGCTTTCTGCTGAATGAAGAGAAGGGATGGGGGTTCGAGATCAATTTCGACCACACGAAATATATTTTCGCTAATCAGAATGTGGCTGTCAAAGGAATGCTCAATCACCGGCAGGTCGACACGACGGTTGCTTTTTGGCCACAAAACGGTTTCTACTACTACCTGAACAACGGCGCCAACTTTCTCCTGTTCAACATAACAAAAAAATGGCATCTCCTCTCACGGAAGGATGAAAAGATCAAGCTCGACTTCCTGGGCAAGTTTGGCGTGGGGCCGCTTATCCCGCACACGCAAAACCAACTTTTCGGCCAGACCAATGATCAGGGCTTCCAATTTGGCGGCTGGAATACCGGGGCGGAAGGATCGCTGCGCGCGACATTCTTCCGCTATATCTACCTGGAGTTCTCCGACAAGCTGGACTATGCGCGATATCACAACCTGAATATCTATATGGGCGCTGCACACCAGGCGTTTGGGACAGAGGAGATGATCCTGTCTCTCGGGTTGGTGATCCCTACTCGAAAAGCCACCATTTCCGGCGGGGTTGACGGCGCCGGTAATTCTTCGCGATAAAAGTTTCAATATGCTGCGCCGCCTCCGCGATACTATCCGTCAGCAGCACAAGCGAGAGATCCTCGGGGGAGATCGTGCCCTTTTCCGCCATTTCCTGCATATACACAAATAAAGGCCGG
The DNA here is from genome assembly GCA_035570015.1 of Puia sp. Lineage (GTDB taxonomy): Bacteria > Bacteroidota > Bacteroidia > Chitinophagales > Chitinophagaceae > Puia. The sequence continues at coordinate 1,132 of DATMLR010000094.1, read as the reverse complement.
TAGTATTCTTTCCCGAAAAGGACAAGGGGGAAGCGAACGATGATCTTGGTCTGCACGAGGGTGAGGGTCTCGAAGAACTCGTCCATGGTGCCGAATCCGCCCGGCATGATCACAAAGGCATAGGAATACTTAACCAGCATTACCTTCCGGACGAAGAAATGTTCGAAGGTGATGGAAGTTTGCACGTAGGGGTTGGGTTTCTGCTCGAACGGCAATTTGATATTGCAGCCGACAGACATGCCGCCCTGCTCGAAGGCGCCGCGATTGGCCGCTTCCATTGTTCCGGGCCCACCGCCGGTCATGGTGGTAAAGCCCATCGCGGCAATCTGTCTCCCCATTTCGCGCGCCGATTGGTAGTCTGGATGGTCTTCCTTGAATCGCGCGGAGCCGAAGACGGTAATACAAGGGCCTACGAAGTGAAGCGTGCGAAACCCCCTGATGAATTCCCAGAATATCCGCCAGGCGGAAGACAACTCGTAGAAACGGCTCTTGGGTCCTTCCAGGAATTGGGTGTCATGTGCGGGGATGATCCTGTCTAGCCTATCCATAGTATCTTGCGTATATTTTGTCGCAATATAGACGATTATGTCATCACTTCGTATCATCAGCTATAACGTTAACGGCATCCGTGCAGCGATGGGCAAGGGGTTGGTCGAATGGCTCGCGACCGATCCCGCGGACATTGTTTGTATCCAGGAAACCAAGGCACACCGGGAGAATGTGGCGCACGCTCTTTTCACGGAGCTTGGATATCATGACTATTGGTTCTCCGCGCGGAAAAAGGGATACAGCGGGGTGGCGGTCTTTACCCGGATCAAACCGGACCATGTGGAATATGGGACCGGTCATGCAGTCAGCGACGATGAAGGTCGTGTCATTCAATTGGACTTCGGGAACATCCGGTTGATCAATGCCTATTTCCCGTCGGGCACTTCGGGTGAGGAGCGTCAAAAGTATAAATATCAATGGCTGGAAGAATTTTTTGAGTATCTTGAAGGACTAAAGAAGAAGATCCCGAGGCTGATCGTATGTGGGGATTATAATATCGCCCACCACGCGATCGACATTCATGATCCGAAGGGGAATAAGAACAACTCCGGCTTTCTGCCGGAGGAGCGGGTCTGGATGGATA
>DATMLR010000093.1:0-7099 GCA_035570015.1 Puia sp. | reverse complement strand
TATGGGCGGCATCGGTGTACCCGGCGGTATCGGTATACCGGGGGGAATCGGTGTACCGGGTGGTATTGGTATACCGGGTGGTATCGGTGTACGGGTATTGGTGGACGGCGAGAGCCGGCGTATCGACGGGGATGATCACGTCGATCGTATCGGTCTTTTTGTCAACCGGGTGATCCGTATAGACCAGGCTTAGGGACTGAGTTGATTTATGTTCACTCAGTTTGACGACGCCGGTAGGCGCCGAGGGGATTGCGGAAGACGCAACAGGGGATGCGGGGGTGACTGGAACCGCCGCCGGCGGCGCGGGAGGGGACGAGGAAACGTCAGTTTGGGGGGCCAGGATGATGGGGCGCGACGCAACTGTATCAGCCGCGGGCTGTGCGGTATCCGAAGACGCGGCGTAAGTATTATACATGACAGCCGTATCCCGAACGATCGCAGCCATCATTTGAGAAAAGGCGTCATCCTTCCTGGCGCCGGCCAGCAGCGGCATTTCAGCTGCAGCCGGGTCCGCGACCGTCGGCATCGTCTGCCCCTGGTCGTCCAACAGTCTCCAGTTGTTGTCCTGGAGGCTTAGGCGAAGGGCGTGGTCGCGCTGACGGATGTTCAGCATGTATCGCTGTTCGGGATAGATCTGGCCCGGAAAACCAACGGTCATCGGATATGCGCTGTCCTTTAATTGGGCGAGGATGAGGTGGCCCGCCGGCGATGAGGGGTATAGCTGACTGTCCAGCCGAATATAGAAGGCTTGTCCACTGTCAGCCTGAATCAATACGAAGTAGGTCGGGGGTTCGCTCGCTGGAGCCGGGTAATTCTGTGCATTGATCCTGCCCGCTATCAATGCTATCACAACTACCAAACCAAGTTTTGACATTGGATCCGAGTTATTCACCTGCAAGGTATGGAAAAACGCTAGCAATCAGATTGAGCGGGCGGTACATTTATCGATTATTTACAATACTTGCCCATGGTCAGAAGGATATTAAACATGGTCAGAAGGATATTAAACATGGTCAGGAGGATATTAAACATGGTCGGGAGAGGACCTTAAAATGGCGGACGGTAGTTGGATTAATCACGTCAACAATTATCTTTGCGGCCTGAAAATATTTAATATGATTGCAAAGATCTACAGACTTCTCTTCCTTCTGTCCGCCACTTTTTTGTTCACTGCCCTTCGGGCGCAGGATGCGCAGCAGGCGGGAGCCGACTCTTGGAAGAAGGTCTATCGTGCCACTGCCACCAAATACGACGATCTGATCCACACGCGGCTGGATGTGAAATTCGATTTTGACAAAAGTTATATGTATGGAAAGGAATGGGTTACCCTGAAACCTCATTTCTATTCGACGGATAGCCTGGAGCTCGATGCGAAAGGTATGGACATCCACAAGATAGATATGGTGAAAGAAGGGCACAACGTTCCGTTGAAATATGATTATGACGGGATGATCCTGCGGATCCACCTTGACCGGACCTACCGCCGCACCGAAGACTATACTTTATACATTGATTATACCGCAAAGCCCAATGAACTAAAGGTCCATCAGGGGAGTGCCGCCATCACCGATGCCAAAGGGCTGTATTTCATTAACCCGAAAGGTGAAGAGAAGGACAAGCCAACTCAGATCTGGACCCAGGGAGAAACCGAATCCAATTCGGTCTGGTTCCCGACAATCGATAAACCGAACCAGAAGTGTACAGAGGAGATTACGATGACCGTTCCGTCGAAATATGTGACGCTTTCAAATGGTCTTTTGGTCGAGCAAAAGAACAATGGTGACGGGACCCGGACGGATCACTGGAAATTGGATCTCCCAAACGCCCCTTATCTGTTCTTCATGGGCGTAGGTGAATATTCCGTCATTAAGGACACCTATAAAGGGAAAGAGGTAGCCTATTATGTCGAAAAAGAATACGCGCCCGTCGCGCGGCGGATCTTCGGTAATACGCCGGAGATGATCGCCTTCTATAGCCGCATGACGGGAATCGACTATGCCTGGCCAAAATATGACCAGATCGTCGGTAGGGATTATGTCAGTGGCGCCATGGAAAATACGTCTTGTACACTTCATGGGGAGCAGGCGCAGCAGGATGCCCGCGAGCTGACGGATGGCAATCAGTGGGAGGACGTGATCGCCCACGAGCTCTTCCATCACTGGTTCGGCGACCTGGTGACCTGTGAGAGCTGGAGCAATATCACGCTAAACGAGTCCTTCGCCGATTTCAGCGAAACGCTTTGGAACGAATACAAGTACGGGAAGGATGCCGGCGACGCGGTCAACTATTCGGGTATTCAGACTTATCTGCAGCAGCCGGAGAATGCTGAGAAAGACCTGGTACGCTTCTTTTATGCCGATAAAGAAGACGTGTTTGACGGGGTTAGCTATCCAAAGGGAGGCCGTATCCTTAATATGCTTCGAAATTATGTCGGGGACAGCGCTTTCTGGAAGTCGCTTAACCTATATCTGAACACCTATAAGTTCAAGTCCGCGGAGGCACAGGAGCTGCGGCTGGCTTTTGAAGAGGTCACGGGTCAAGACCTCAACTGGTTCTGGAACCAATGGTATTACGGCGCCGGGCATCCGAAGCTTACCGTCGATTATATCTATAACGATGCGGCCGGGAAAGTCCAGGTGATCGTGAACCAAACCCAGGAAGGCGGGAAGGTCTTCCGGCTGCCTTTCGCCATAGATGTCTATAACGGGGCGTCGAAGACGCGCCACCAGGTATGGGTCGAGCATAAGACCGATACGTTCACTTTCTCATACAGAAGCCATCCCGACCTGGTGAATGTCGACGGCGACAAGATCCTGCTTTGCGAAAAGACGGACAACAAGACCCTGGATAATTACATTCATCAATTCAAATATGCGGGTCTTTACCTCGACAGGCGCGAAGCGATTGATTTCTGCTCCCAGCATGAGGATGACCCGAAGGCGCTGGAGGGGATGAAAGCGGGGTTAAAAGACCCCTACTACCGCATCCGGAACTTCGCCTTATCGAAATTGGATTTTGACCGGGATGCAGTGAAGACAGCTTTCGAGCCGCTGCTAGCGGAGATGGCTGCCCGCGATCCCAGCCGGGTAGTTAAGGCATCGGCGATCGGCCTGCTGGGCAAACTCAAAAAACCGGAATACAAAGCGCTTTTCACGAAAGCCACTAATGATTCTTCGTATACCGTTGCCGGGAATGCATTGGAAGCGCTGATGGATATTGATAGCTTGGCAGCGCTGCAGATTGCAAAGGAACTACAGAAGGCGCCGGCAAAGGGTGAATTGTCGACGGCCATTTCCGCTGCACTGATCAAATCCGGAGACGAGAATTATTTCGATGCGATCACCGCTAACTTTGACAAGATGCCGGTTTCACAATCGAAGTTCGAGTTCCTCCGGCCCTACATTACTATGCTGGACAAGGTCAGGAGCACTGATCGCCTGAAACACGGGGTGGATGTAGTGATCAAATTCAAAGAAGCGATTCCGTCAGCATATCGGGGTCAGACCGATGCGTACTTCGATGCGGCGCTGAATAGCCTCGCCAAAAAGAAAACGTCGGCTGGCATGCAGGATCAGGCGGATTACATCAAGGGTGCGCTGGCCGCGGAGAAGAAGTAGAATTACCAGCTGCCGCCTGCGCCGCCGCCGCCGCCGCTGCCTCCTCCGAAATCGCCGCCACCACCACCGCCCCATCCGCCTCCACCGCCGGACCAACCGCCGCCGCCGCCACCCAGGCCGCGACCTACCATGGTGCCGAGCAGAAAGGGGAGAAAGCCGCCACCGCCAAAGTAGCCGCCGCCTCCCCTACCCCCGCCACCGCGGCGGATAAATATGACAAAGAGGATAATGATGAGGATGATGAAGAATCCAAGACCGTTGCCGCCGCTGCGACCCCGATGACGGCCCTGGGCGTAGCCTTCCGGCGCTTTGTATTCTCCGGCAGCCGCTTTGATCAGGGCGTCGGCGGCCAGGTCGAAGCCACGATAATAGTTATCTGTTCCGCCGTCTTTGAAATTGGGGACAATCTCGTTATCAATAATGGCTTTTGCGGTCACGTCAGGAATGGCACCCTCGAGGCCATAGCCGACGGCGATCCAGACTTGCCGGTCTTTGATGTCGGCGAGGACGACGATGCCATTGTTATTTTTCTTATCCCCTACTCCCCAGGACCGCAGGATCTTCAAGGCATAGTCTTCAATTGAGGAGTTGCCGATATCGCTGACGGTGACGACAACAATGTCGGAGGTAGTGCTGTCGTTGTAAGCGACGAGCTTTCGCTCCAGCGCATCGATCTGGTCGGCGGTCATCACATGCGCGAAGTCGTTGACGCGGGTCGGCGGGTTAGGTTTGGGCGGTACATCCTGGGCGCGGGCCGCCAGGGTGGCAATCAACAGGGGGGAGGTTAGGAGCAGACCGAGGAGCTTGTACATTTCATTAGTTATTTACCGGCCAAAAACAATATCGTCTGGCAATTCATTCTTATCTGTACCCGCATCATAAGGAAAATGCTTTTGCAGCGCCATTCCGATCTCTGTGACCACTCTGGCTATACCACCTGCGTAGTCGGCCTTGTTAAAATGGCTAAGGATATTTCTGACCTGTTCATTCCAGAAGGCGGAACCGACCTTGCGGTTGATCCCTTCGTCACCGAAGAGGGCAAGTTGCCGGTCTTTAAGGGCGACATAAACGAGCACGCCGTTGCGAGCATCTGTCTTCTCCATGTTGAGGGCGGCGAAGATCTCGGCGGCCCGGTGCATCGGATTGACATAGCGGCAGCGACTCTCGATATATACCCGGATCTCGCCGCTTGTGAGTCGCTCGGCCTGACCGATGGCTGAAACGATTTGCGCTTTTTCAGTCTCGGTAAAAGCTTCCTTTTTCGAAAAGTATGGAATTTGCAAAGGAAAAATTTAAACGTATATAATTTAAAACTTAACCTCCGGCGGCGTCCCGGCCCCGGACTGGCTTTGAAAACCTTCTTTGGCGCTGAATCCGAATAAGCCTGCCGGAATGTCGGATGGAAATCCACGGACCATCTTATTATAATTTGCAACCGAGGAATTAAAGTCATCTCTCGCCACTTTGATCCTGCGTTCAGTTCCTACCAATTGTACCTGAAAATTAGAATAACTCTTTGTTGATTGCAAATCCGGGTACTTTTCAACGATCGCGATAATTTTATTTATAGACAACACCATTGCTGCCTGTGCCTGTTCCTGCCGCTTATAGTTGTTCGCTTCCCCTCCCGATGTACTGACTATCACCTTTTGCGCATTCGCCCTTGCGTCCGCCAATTCCTGAAGGGTTTGCCGTTCATAATCAGACGATCCCTTAACCACGATCGTCAGGTTGGGGATTAAATCCAGGCGCCGCTGATAGGCGTTTTGAAGATTTCCCCAGGTAAGACGCACATTTTCGTCCCGCTTTACCAGGCCATTGTAGGTAACTCCCGTATAAATGAGCACGATGACAAGGATGCCTATAATAACTACCCAGACTCTGTTGCGCTGATTGGAGTTCATACGGGTTAGAACTTAACTTGTGGCGCTTTCTCGGCGCCGGCATCCGCGGCAAACCCGGTTTTGGGCTTAAAGCCAAACATTCCTGACAATATATTCATCGGGAATGACCTTACTCGTACATTATAGTCATTTACTGCGCCATTGAAATTGTTGCGCGAGTTCCGGATGCTGTTCTCAATGCCTTCCAACTGTTGTTGCAAATCCTGGAAATTCTGGGTGGCCTTCAGGCTGGGATAATTTTCAGCCACAGCCAGCAACCTTCCCAGCGCGCCACTTAATTGGCCCTGCGCCTGCTGAAAAGCTGCGAGTTTTTCGGGTGTCAAGTTGCTTGCGTCAATTTTCACTTGCGTGGCCTGGGCCCGAGCTTGAACTACGTTCGTAAGCGTCTGCTGTTCGAAATTCGCTGCGCCTTTCACGGTGTTGACGAGGTTGGGTATAAGGTCGGACCTCCGTTGATAATCGCTCTGTACGTTGTTCCAGGCGTTCTTTACATTCTCGTCCTGGCTAACCAATCCATTATATCCGTTGCAGGCGCATCCGCCAAACAGGAGTATAACGGCCAATATAATAATGAGGGTTAGGTTTCTAGTGTTCATTTCAGTAGATTTTTTATCGTTTAGGAGTTCAAATTTAGCATTTTTGGGGTTGACCCGGTCAATAATTAGGCAAGACGCGGGGTTGGATCATTTCAAGCGGGCAAAATCACCGGCGAGCTGCCGGATTCTGCCGGTGGGCAGTTGACTGTGACCCGAAGCCAACACGATCCGATATCGGAAGGTGACGGATTGGTCTTTGTTCAGGTGGAAGTCGAGAGTCTCGCGTCCCTGGCTGAAGATCTTCTGGCCCAGCGGGTTGGCGGCAAAAAGGCCATAGCCGCGGGCATGCCAGTAGGTTGGATATCCGGGGTTAGCCGGATGGTCGATCATAACAATACTAATCGTATCACTGCCCTTTTTTCCATAGAGCATACACCAGCTCGCGCGGGTACCCCAGGCGCTGTCGCCGGTCTTGCCGGCGGAGGTCAGGTAGTTGCCGTTGATATCGGGGGTATTGCCGGCAGCCACTTTGGTCTTATTACCATTGACGTCGTAGAATTCGCCCGGAGTGCTGGAGGGGATCTGCAATTCTTTGGTAACGCGCAGGCCGAGCATCCCGTCTTTGGCATCAGGGAAATGGACATCGGTCCGGGCAGTGAGGGTGGTAATGCGGTCAATGACTCGTTCCTTTGCAGTAGCGGTGAAGCGATAGGCCGTATGTTCGATAAGCAGCGTAGAATTTTGCTGGTCTGTCCATCGGGCAGTGTAGATAAGTATGGCCTCGCCAGGGTTGTCAGATCGGGTGCCTACCGAGTCCGTTCGGATCCAACCGTATTTGTTTTTCTTGTCCGCGGGGATAGCGTAAGAATTGTTCCAGAAGTCGAGACCGTTGACGTTTTCATAATTGAACCAAAGCCCGATATGATGGGGATGGTCGGTGGGATCGCCGGAGCGCGGCTGGAGCGGAAAGCCGCGGGTGATGACCTGGCCATCGTGGGCATAGATGGGATAGAGAACAGGTTTTTCAAGGGTATCCGGGTAG
>DATMLR010000092.1:0-15362 GCA_035570015.1 Puia sp. | reverse complement strand
AATAGCGAAAAGACGATCAATATCCAGCTGAAGAAAGATAGAAATTTTGCGACTTTCGGGAAGGTTGGCGGCGGGGCGGGGATAGATGGCGGCGCGGACAGGGAAGGGCGATATGACGGGCAGGCGAATATCAATCGTTTCCGCGGCGATGAACAGCTGTCGTTCCTGGGGATGGGGAACAATACGAACCGGCAAGGGTTCACGCTGATGGATGTGCTGAATTTCACCGGTGAACTTTCGCGGGGGATGCGAAACGGGGGCGGCGGGATCAGTATCCAGACGAGCAATGCCGGGGACAACAACGGGCTGCCGGTGACGGGTCTGGGTCAGAGCCAGCAAGGCATCGCGCAGACGCTTGCCGGTGGCGTGAACTACAATAATACCTGGAATAAGGGACGTACATCGCTAAATACAAATTATACGGCCAGCGATATTCGGTTGGTCACGGACCGGCAGTCGCTCATCCAAAACGTAGGGGACAGCATCTATAGCACATTCGACACTACGCATAACGTGACCCATATTACACAGCAGCGGGTGGGTATGATCCTCGATCAAACTTATGATCCGTCGTTCTCGCTTCGGTTCACCCCTACCCTAACCTGGCAGCACACAAATAAATCCCAGGTAGAAGGTTATAACAGTGCCATCGGGGATTCCGTGTTGAACGCCGGGGTTAATCAGACGGGGTCGGCTCCGGGAGCGTTGAATCTTGTTACCGACCTGCTGTTGAGAAAACGGCTCGCGAAGAAGGGGCGGACCCTGTCGCTTGATATAAATGTAAACTATAACCACAGTACAGATCAGGGGAGTCAGCTATCGGACAACACGTTCTCCCTAATCAATCAACAATATTCGCGAGATGCGGTTACCCGGAGTGCCGGCGGCAATCTAACGTATACAGAACCGCTGGGGTCGCGTTCGTTGGTGGCGCTGAGCAGTTTCTACAATATCAACACGGGCAGTACGGATAAGTCGACTACCGATTTCGATGCGGTATCGGGGAAATACGACCTGCCGGATTCGGTCCTGAGCAATCATTTCAGCAGCGACTACCGGTATGGGGGCGGCGGGGTCAGCCTTCGGAGCAATTGGAGGAAGATGAACCTGACGGCGGGAGCAACGGTGCAGGCCGCCACGCTGAATGCGATGAACCTGTCCGGAGGATATGGGGTGAAGCAGCGTACCACGGATGTACTACCGAATGCCCTTCTTCAATATAGCTTCTCGCAAACAAAAAATCTGCGGCTCGACTACACAACCTACACCACGCAGCCGTCAGTCGTTCAGCTCCAGCCGGTACCGGATCTGAGCAACCCGCTGGATATTTCAACGGGTAATCCAAAGCTGAGAAGAACTTACAATCAAAATTTGACGGTTAGTTACATGGCTGCCCAATTTGCGCAGCGGAGGCACCTTCTGTTGATGTTCAGCGCTTCTGATGCGGCTGGCGCGATCGTCCAAAGTGATTCGGTTACGACGTTCGGCACCCGGACGACGATGCCCGTCAATACGAACGGGGTCGGTAACCTGCTCGGCAATATCAACTATGGCTTTCCCATCCGGAAGTGGCATGGAGATCTTGAGTTGGAGGCTCCGTTTGTATACAGCCGGAATGCGGGATATATTAACGGTGCCCGAAACAATATCAGCAGCACAAGTTTACGGCCTGCTGTCTCTTATACTTTTAATCCAAATGACAAGCTGGATCTGGAACTGACGGCGGCGGTTTCCTTGAACTCGGGCAGGTATTCACTGGAGCCGGATCTGAATACAAACTATGTGCGGCAAAATTATGGGATCAATCTAACGAATTATTTACCGGCGGGGGTGTCGATCCACAATGAGTTCAATTACATTTTCAATACCGGCAGGCCGCCGGGCTATAATACGAGCACGCCTTTATGGAATCTATCGGCCGCGAAGTCACTATTTAAACATGATCGCGGGGAGATCAAGATTAGCGTGATGGATGTGCTGGATCAGAATACCGGGATCACGCGAAACCTCCTGCAGGGGAGTGTGCAGGATGAGCGGTATAATGTGTTGCAGCGGTATTTCCTGTTGAGTTTTACCTACAGTCTGAATAAATCGGGGCTGAAGGCCAAGGGTGGCCCACAGATCCGGGTTCGGAATATTGCGCAGTGACCGTTAGACTAAGTGTCTGGGCAGAAAGAGCGCTAAACCCATCATTACCAGATAGGGCAGCACGAGGATGCTCAGAGAAAGCGTCAGGTGCAGATTCCTTCTGGGGTTCTCTTCGGTTTTCTGTTCGAATTTGTCAACGATCTTCTGGTCGCGATCTTTTACTATAAAGATATAATGAAAGAGCATCGCGGTCAGGCCGTAGATAGCAAGTGCGAACAGGATCGATTCCATTCGGGATTCGAACCGGTTATGTTTGACAAAATGGAGGTAAAGCGATTCCAACAAGAGAAGCCATCCGCCGGAGCCGAGAGAAAACAGGTACATAGCCTGGATCCGGGTGTTGAAAGATTGCCTGTACTGACTTAATCGATAGCAATAGCTATAGATATTAAAGTAGAGGTAGTCTATGTGTTTCATAGAGTCTTCGTATTAGGGTACTGGGTTGCCGGCAGTGTACGGTGGGCCGGGTTATCCCTTTATAAACGTCTGTAAGGGAAAAATCGTACAGGATAGCGGAATTAAATAATTATATATCTTATTTTCAGTTTCTTATAAAGCATATATAATGCTAATACTTGAGGTGATGAGCGCGGGTGACGGTCTGCTATAATCGAATTCAGGAGGAGGGTGTTTTGTGGTAGTTTTGTCCGAAAATGGCGACGATGCTTTCTTCCGGGCTTACAGCGAAGCTTTTTATAGATCATCTTGTCCTTGTCGTCTCGGATATCGGGCGGACGAGGGCCTTCTACTCCAAAATTTTTGGCGAGCCGGCGTATCAGACTGAACGGTCGCTGGTGTATGGCATTGGCCGGACGCGGTTGTTCCTGGTGCTACCGCATGGGGAATTGCCGGCTGGCGATGTGTTCAGTCCAAACCGGATCGGGCTGGAACATTTTGCCATCGGGATCGGGTCGGTGGAGGAGCTGAGGGAAGTCGCGCAGGTACTGGATGCGGGAAGGATTTTGCATAGCGGGATCCATATTGACTCGAATAGTCAGCGGGAAAAGATCTGGTTGAATGATCCGGACAAGATCAGAATCGAGTTTTTTATTTATGCATAGAATCTATTCGTTTCTCCTTATTGGATTAATATGGGCGAATTCCGTGTGGGCAGGGAGTGGCGCACCACGGAATTTTCGGGTGCTGGTAGTGGCGTCGAGGGCGAAGGACCATCTGAAGATGATTGCGGAGGCGCGGCCTTTCTTTGAGAAGATGGCGGAGGAAAATCGTTTTGGGCTGGACTTTACCGATGATACCAGCGTGATCAATCCGGTCAATCTCCAACGTTATACCGTCTTTGTGATGTTGCAGCTGGCGCCGTTCGATATGTCGCGGTCGCAGCAGACAGCGTTGCAGCAGTTCGTGGAGGAAGGCAAGGGCTGGGTGGGTATTCATGCGGCGGGATTGACGGGGCGGGAGTTCCTTGCGCCGGGCACCGAGTATTGGGAGTGGTTCGAAGACTTCATGGGGGGCATGTTGTATAGTCCGCATCCAGCATTCCAGACGGCGACGCTGCATGTTGATGACCAATACCATCCGTTGATGGCGCATATGCCTGCCCGAGTGAACTGGCCGGACGAGTGGTATGAGTGGACACCGAATCCGCGGGGGCGGGTCCATGTGCTGGCTACGGTCGATGAATCGACGTATCATCCAAACAAGCCGATGGGGGATCATCCGATCATCTGGACCAATGAACGGTACCGGCGGATGGTCTATATCGGTCCCGGGCATGACCCGGCGCTGTTGATGGATTCGTCGTACGCGACGCTCCTGCGGGATGCGATCCTGTGGGCGGCGAGCGGCGATCCCCTGCCACCGATCACGATGAAGGGCGGGATGGTGGATTACTCGGGGTCCTATGACTTGCCAGGCTCGCCGACGGTTGGGGAGGGGTATGAGCGAGTGAAGGGGGTGATCGGGAGGCTGGCGGGAGGGACAGTGATCGGGAAGGCGGATCGGGCGGAGAGAGATACGATCGGCGGGACGGCGATGGTCAAAGTCATGACAGGGAAACCGATCCCGTATTTCTTGGTTAAGTTTGATTGGACGGTGGCGATTAGGGAAGGCCGGTATATTTTCCATGCTTCCCATTATTATGAGAAACCGGTGGGGCCGGGTGTCAGCAATGAGTTTTCGAAAATAGAATATCGCTGGGGGGATTATCGGGCGGGGCACCCATGGTCGACGGCGGACAAGCCGTTGTTCAGAGCTATTGACAGCGTGACACGGGGGATCATGGAAAAACTTCGCCGCGATCTGGGGGCGACGGTCTCACCGCGGTTCCGGGTGCTGGCCTTATATGAAAATGGCGGGCATCATGTGGAGTATTCGGCGCGGGCGCGAGTCTGGCTGGCGAAGCTGGCGGCAGACAGCAATATCGCGGTCGACTATCTGACACATACGGATAGCATATCTGACGAGATGCTGGCCCGCTATCAGCTGATCTTGCAGCTGGACTATGTGCCGTATGGCTGGAAGCCTGCGGCGATGGCGGCGTTTCAGCGCTATATCGAGGAAGGTAGGGGCGGCTGGGTAGGGATGCATCACGCGTCGCTGCTGGGAGAATTCGATGGCTTTCCCATGTGGCCGTGGTTTCATGACTTCATGGGGGATATCCGCTGGAAGGATTATATCGCGCGGTTTGCGCGGGGGACGGTGCAGGTGGAGGACGGTTCGCATCCGGTAATGAAGGGCATTCCGGATTCTTTTGTCGTGCAGAAAGAAGAGTGGTATACCTATGACAAAAGCCCCCGACCGAATGTTCATGTACTCGCGCACGTCGATGAATCTTCCTACCGGCCGGATACGACGATCAAAATGGGCGATCATCCCGTCGTCTGGACGAATGAGCGGATGAAGGCCCGAAACGTATATATCTTCATGGGGCATTCGCCGGTGTTGTTCGATGATTGGGTCTACCGGAAGATGCTGACGAATGCGATCTTTTGGGCGGCGGCTACGCCGCCGCCGCCAGCCTTCAAGGCCCTGGCGTTCTATAGTACAACGGTCGAAGGCGATCATGTTGCCTTTGCGTACGACGCGATCCGATTCTATTCCGAGCTGGCCGCGCGGCAGCATTTCCGGTTCGATACGACCTCTGACTGGGCTGGGATGAGTTCGCGTTTGGGAGCGTACCAGGTGGTCGTCTGGTTGAATGACTTTCCGCATACACCAGAAGAGCGGACCGCCTTCGAGCATTACATGGAGGACGGCGGGGCCTGGCTGGGTTGTCATGTATCCGCTTATAATGACCGGGATACGCATTGGCCCTGGTTTGTACAACTGCTCGGCGGCGCTGTCTTCTTTAACAATAGCTGGCCGCCGCTTCCGGCGAAGCTGATCGTGGAGGATCGGGGGCATGCGGCGACCGTGCGGCTGCCCGGACGTTATGTCGCACCGATCAACGAATGGTATGGGTGGAAGCCGAATCCGCGGGCGAACCCGGCGGTGCGGGTGCTGGTGTCCCTGGACAGCGCAAATTATCCGTTGGGGAAGAAGGATATCCTGCGAGGCGGGGACGTCCCCGTAGTATGGACAAATACGAAGTATAAAATGCTTTATTTGAATATGGGACATGGGGATCAGATCCTGAGTTCGCCGGTACAGAATAATTTGTTTGAGGATGGGTTACTGTGGCTGGGTCGTGGGCCGAAGCGTTAAGGGATCGGATATTCCCGGAACTCGAAGTCGCCCCATTCGCGGGGCCAGTCGGGAATCGTGTCGGTAAGTTCGGCAGGTTTGACATTGGGGACCCGGACATCGTAGATGTAGGTATATTGGTGGATACCTTGATGTTTCAGTTGCGGAAGAAGTCGATTCAAACTGCTGTCGTTGGGTGCGAGAAAAAAATATTTGTCGTCAAACGTATATCCCAGCTCCATCGCGATATACGGCAACGAAACAATAACAACTTTCCCCGGTGTTTGTTTCAGATAATGCAGGTCGGGTGAGATGCGGTGTTGATTTTCCCAGACCAGGGTCTTTATCCCTCCTTTGTAGGTGTTATGTTGGAAGGAATAGGCGGCCATCAGCAAGATGATCGCGGTCGCCCAGACCCGGTATCGTGGTTTCCAATCTTTATCGACCAGCAGCAATGCGACGAGCACGACGGGGATGAGCGGTAGGAAATAGCGCGCGCCCCATTGGCGGCCGCCGTCGTTGGGGACCATGAAGGGGGTAAGCACGCAGTAGATCAACACAATTGTAATGAGCAGGAAGGTGCGGATTTGTAATTGTTTGCGGTAGCGAAGCCAACCATAGATGATTGGAAGGATCAGTAGGATAAACAGGAAGTGGCGGGTGTTGATGAGGTTATTTGCAATAAGGTTGCGGAAAGAATTGACTTCGACGCCGCCTTCGACGCTGTCTTTAAGGACCTGGCGGCTGTGGATACCAAAGAAGGAATCGAATTCGATCTTGTTGAAGAGCAGGAAGCTGCCGACGCCAAGGGCCATGCCAGTGAGGAACCAGATTGTCGTGCGGTTACGTTCTTTGATGAAATAACCAACCAGCGCCAGTCCGTAGAGGGCGTTCATCATCATGGCTTCCGGGCGAAACCAGGCAGCCAGACCACTCAGCAGTCCCATGCTGAGCGCGGCGATCGCGCCGGATGGGGGTTTAACCAGGAAAGACAGGCCGAAGAACAAGAGCAGAATGGCGGTCATGTGTTCCCAGTAAGTGGCCCCGTAAATCGTTAGCGGGCTGCAGAACACGAGGATGAACAATCCGATGGCGATGCGGGACGGGGAGATGTCGCAGCGGCGTAAAAGGAGAATGAACCTGAGCCACAACAATAAGGTGGAGAAGATGGGGATCACCAATAATCCCGCGTCACCGAATTGAGCGTAGAAGACGGAGCTGATGATCTGGAACGCGGGGGGAAATACAAAGAGATACCCGTCGGGTGAAGGATACAGGAAAGGCGGTTTGAAAGGGAAAAAGCCATTCGCCCAGATCTCGTGGACCCATTGGGGTTGAGGGAGATACATATATTTAAACCCATGTCCTGCGGTCAGCTGTTTAACTACTAGATATTTGATACCGCCATCGCTGGAAAAGAAGACGCCGGGTTGAGCGGAGGAGGCGAGAAAGGCCAGATATACAGCAGAGAAGAGAGCAACAAGGTAAACATACCGATAGCTGTTCGATGCGCCCCGCGTCATGAGCCGAAATTACGAGGTTTTGCCGAGAGTTTTGCGCCGTTTACCGTGTTTTTTGGTCCGTTTGCAGCATTCATCTGGACGGACAAGGTAGATACGGGTAGCTTTGTGTATCTAAATTTACTATTGTGAGACAACTATTGACTTCGCTGACCTGCCTTCTCCTTATGACTTTCATGACTTTCGCTGTTCAAGCGCAACCTCCCGCAGCGGCTAAAGGCGGGAGCGGTGGACAACGCCAGGGTCCTCCGCCTTCTATCGGCCGGGTGTACGGTAAAGTGACGGATTCTGCCGGGCAGCCGCTGGCCGAAATTTCGGCATTGGTGCTAAAATCAACCGTCGATCCGACGACGAAAAAGAAAAAACTGGTTTTGGTAAAGGGCATGGAAACCAAGACGAGCGGTGAGTTCAATTTCGAGGACATGCCGGTCTTTGCGCCGCTGGTGATCCGCCTTTCCGGTACCGGCTATAAGACCCAGGACTTGCCGGTAACGATCATGATGTCGGGCGCCCCCGCCGGAGGTGCACCGGCGCCTGCTGGTCAAGGTAATGCCAACCCGATGGGCGCGATGCCTTCATTTGAAAAGGATCTGGGGGTGATCAAGCTTTCCGAAGATGTCAAGACCCTCAATGCGGCAACGGTTGTTGCGGCTCCGCCTACGATGAAGCTGGAGCTGGATAAGAAAGTGTTCAATGTCGAAAAAAATATCGTCAGCGCAGGCGGGACGGGTCTCGATGTGATGCGTAACGTGCCTTCGGTGAATGTGGATATCGACGGGAATGTGACGCTGCGGGGACAGGCACCTACCATTTTTGTGGATGGACGGCCGACGACGCTGACATTAGATGAGATCCCGGCCGATGCGATCGAAAGCGTGGAAGTCATCACCAATCCTTCCGCTAAATATGATGCGTCTGGTGGAGGCGCCGGTATCCTCAACATCATTCTGAAGAAGAACCGGAAGCAGGGGTATAACGGCAACCTCTCCGCGGGGATCGACTCGCATGGGGCAGCCAATGCGCTGGCGGGGTTCAATATCCGGCAGGGTAAGATCAACGTGACGGCCAACGGGTTGTACAATGGCATGAATGGGAAGACGATCGGTAACACGGATCGGTATACGACTCTCTATGGGGATACGACGAGGCTGCTGCAGCAGGACCTGCAACGGAACAAGGGTCACTTCCTTTTTGGGCAGATCGGCCTGGACTGGTTCGTGAGCAATAAGACAACCCTTTCGGTGGGGTATATCCGGGTTCATGGTTCCTTCAACCCTACGGATTTCTCGCAGATCGAGACGGAAAGACCCTCGGCGCCAGACACCTTTTCCACGCGTACCTCTCCATCTGTCCGGGCCTTCGACGTGAATGGCGCTCAGCTCGGGATGAAGCATTTGTTTGCGAAAGAGGGAGAGTCATGGACAGCAGACGGGTCGCTGTTCAACGTGAATTCAACCAGCACGGCTACGTATACGACGAATTATTTCACCGGCGCGCCCGGGACGCCTGTTGCTTTTTCCACGGAGCAGCAGACGCTGAGCTCGGCGACACCGCTCTTCTATACCATCCAAACTGATTATACCGATCCGTTGGGCAAGCAGTCGAAACTGGAAGCGGGGCTGCGGGCGGCCATCCAGCACCTGGACAACGATGCAAATACCTATAACAATGACGGCAACGGACATTATACCCTCGACACGCTGGGGGTGAGTGATTATAAAAGCACAAGCGCCGTTTATGCGGCTTATGTCAACTATACGAGCGGGTTCGGGAAGTTCAGCTATGCGCTGGGGTTGCGGGCGGAAAGTTCCAACTATAACGGTACGCTGATCAATCTCGATTCGACCTTTAAGAACTCCTATCCGCTGAGCCTTTTCCCGTCGATCTTCTTCAGCCAGAAGTTTGCGCACGACCAGGAGCTTCAGCTGAGTGCAACGCGGAAAATCCAGCGGCCCGGCTTCTTCCAGCTGATCCCGTATACCAACTTTTCGGATACGCTGAATATCACAAAGGGTAATCCGCAGTTGTTGCCTCAATTCACGGAATCGTTCGAACTGACCTATATGAAGACGCTGGCGCACAGTAATACGTTGTTGTTCTCGGTCTACTATAAGTATACGTCGAACCTGATCACGCCATACCAGGACAGTGGATTGAACCCGGTCGGGCAGCCGGTGCTGATCAATACTTACGAAAATGCGACCAATTCGTACAATGTGGGTGCGGAAGTGACCGCGACGTACAATATCGCGCACTGGTGGGATGCGTCGCTGAACATCAACGTATATAACGGTCATATCAACACGAGCAATCTGAATCAGCCTTCGCAGCCGGCGATGTGGAGCTCGTTTGGAAAGTTCAACAGCAATTTCAAGCTGCCTGCTGGGTTCACGATCCAGTTGACGGCGACGTATCAGTCGAAGACTCAGCTGCCGATCAACCAGAACCAGAATATGTTCGGGCCGCCCAATTCACAGACGCAGTCTTCATCACAGGGGTATATCAAGGCCTTCTATGGTGTCGACCTGGCGGTGAAGAAGACATTCCTGAAGAACAACGCCGCATCGGTGACGTTGACGATGACCGATATATTCCGGACGCGGTGGTCGGATCAGTACAGTGAAAGCGCCTATTTCCAACAAGAATATGACCGGTTAAAGGACCCGCAGCTAGTCAGGTTAGTATTTGCCTACCGTTTTGGCAAGATGGACCTCAATCTGTTCAAGAGAAAGGACATGAATTCGCAAGGCATGGGTGATGCGGGGCAATCTTTGTAAGCCGGTAGTTTTGAATGGTAAGGCCCCACTTTTCAGTGGGGCTTTTTTATGGGGGCCGCCGCCCTTCGGGCGGCGGCGACGGCGCGCCGCTTCGCGGCACTTCGCGGCGCGGGCGATGGCGCGCGGGCATGTCGTTTTCGCGGGAAAGCTTAATTGCGGCGAAATCGCCGCAATTAGAAGTTGGTTCGCTTTGCGAGGCTTGGCGGGTCGTAGTGGCGAGCGCGGCTAGTATTCGTCGGTTAAGGCGAAGTCGTTCTTGCGGTACATCCAGTTGCCGTGGGTGAAATCGGGGAAGGGAATGGGTTGGAATCCGGCTTCGATGGAGGCTTCGCTAAGAGGCGTGATGGCGCTCCAGGCGGCGGCGTCGTAGACGTCCTGGGGAGTGGGAACACCGCGTTTGATTGCTTCGACGAAGGCGTTGAGCACGAAGAAGTCCATGCCGCCGTGGCCTGCGCCTTCTGCGTCCTTGCTGTAGCGTTGCCAGAGCGGATGGTCGTACTTAGTAAACCAGGTGTCGGCAGGATCCCACTCGTCATTTGCTTTGCTCTGGCCTTCGATGTAGACACTTTTGGCGACGTCCATCCAGAGTCCATTGGTACCCTGGACGCGGAAGCCGAGCGAGTATGGGCGCGGGTTGTTGGTGTCGTGCTGGAGGAAAATGGTTTCGCCGTTCGCGCAGTGGATTTGGGAGGTGACGATGTCGCCGAGGCGGAAGCGGACGGCGGCGTTGGGGTGGTGTTCCCCGCCGTTTTTCACGACATAATTATGCAGGCCGCGCGTCTTGGTGGCGAAGGAGGAGAGTGAGAGGAAACGGTTGCCGCGGTTGATATCGGCCATCATGGCGAGGGGGCCGACACCGTGGGTAGGATACAGGTCACCGTTCCGATGGACGGAGTGGTTGGTGCGCCAGCGGGCTTCGGAAAATGCTTTTTCGCCGAATTCGACGCCGTGATCGTAGGGCGGCTTGCCGTCATTGAATTTGACACTCCGCAGATCGTGCTGATATCCGCCCTGGAGGTGGAGGATCTCACCGAAAAGCCCCTGGCGAACCATGTTGAGGGCTGCCATGACATCGCGGCGGTAACAGACGTTCTCCAGCATCATCACATTCGCCTTATGCTGCTCCGCGGCATTGACCACATCCCAGTGGTCCTGGAGGGTAATGCCGAGGATGACTTCGGTGCCGACATATTTGAGGCCGGCGTTGAGCGAGTCAAGGACCATGGGGGCATGCCATTCCCATGGGCTGGCAATGATGACGCCGTCGAGACCGCCTGCGGCCAGCAGGTCGCGGTAGGCGTGGGGGCTGCCGGTGTAGACCTTTGGCATGGGCTTGCCGGATTTTTTTAAGATATTATCGGTGTATTGGAGCATTGCTGCGTCCACATCACAAATGGCGACAATGTCGACGTCGGAACGGCGCAGGGCGAGGGAGAGGTGGCTTTGCCCGCGGAAGCCGGTGCCGATGATGGCAAGGCGTATGCGGTCGGCGGGGCCCGCGGACTTCGCGGGGGTTGTTAGAATGGAAGGATGAATGGCGAGGCCGGCGGAGGCAAGGGAGACGTTGCGGACGAATTCGCGGCGGGAGCTGGTCATAGTAGTAGTGTTTTATCGATTAAATATCGGAACTTAACGGCAAATAAAATTTCCTATGCCCTACATTCCATTGAAAGAAAATTTGCCAGGGATAACCGGGTTACTGGATTACCGGAAGGATACGGCCTTGCCGATCCGACAGCTGACGCAAACTCTGCTGCGCGGGGAGTCGACGTTGACGGAGGGGGAGCGGGAGCTGATTGCGGCGGTCACTTCATACGGCAATGAATGCCGCTTCTGTACGGCGGCGCATACGGCGGCGGCGAATATGTACTTGAAGGACCCGGCGATTGCGGAAATGGTGAAGGAAGATCCGGATGCCGCGCCGGTGAGCGCAAAGATGAAGGCGTTGCTGACGATCGCGAGAGCCTGTCAGAAGAATGGCCTGCTCGTGACGCCGGTTATGGTGGATGAGGCGCGGAAGGAAGGAGCGACTGATCTGGAGATCCATGATACGGTACTAATTACGGCGTTGTTCAGCCTGTATAACCGATATGTGGACGGGTTGAATACGGTGACGCCGGATGAGCCGGCCTTCTATGACCGGCTGGGGCATATTCTGCAGGACAAGGGGTATCTGCCTTCGCCGGAGAGGTACGCGACTTTGTAGAGGGTGCGCGGCGCGGGGTGAGGAGCGGGGTGCGGGGCAAAATCGGTTAAAAGAAAAAACTGCATTTCAATCGGGCGAAGAATGGGACGCCGGGAGTATAGCTGACCTGATCGACAGGCTCTGCTTCATACTTCAGCCGGGAGACATATCCGAACTGGGATTCGCTCCACGCAACATTAAACAGGTTTTCGACGGCAAGTCCGATCTCGTACTTCTTGCGGGTATAGTTGATCGTAAGGTCGGTGACCCAATAGCCGACGGCGTTGAGGGTATAGGTTGAGTTGGCCGCGCGGTCGTGGAGGTAGCGACAGGCGATGCTGCCGTTCAGGCCGCCCGCCAGTCTGAGGTCCAGGCCGGCGGTGCTGGTGAAAGTAGGGGCGAGCGGAACATGTTGATGACCGGCTGCGCTGTCGATGAATCTTGGCCGGGCAAAATTGAGGTTGATGAAGGCGAATAGCCGATCGTTGATTTGCCAGCGGGTGGAGGCATCCACTCCTACCCTGCTGGTCTTACCGCTGGGTTGGACCGGCCCGCCGGGCTGGTCGATGAGGTCCTGGCCGAACGTAAATTCTTCTTGCAGATACAACCACCAGATCGCGGCGTTTATGAAGAGGCTCGGGCAGGGTTTCCAGTTCATGCCCAGGTCGGCGCCCCAGGCGGCCGGCAGGATCTTGTAGCCTTGGTTGGCAATCACCACTCGTGCGTCATTGGAGTGAAAGCCCTTACCGGATTTGAGGTATAGCTGAAAACGGTTGTTAAAGGTATATTGCAGATTCAGCTTGGGGCTGAGGATGGCCTTGCCGGCCCACGGGTCCAGGCCGGCGTAAAGATTGGCGAATGTATCGCTCAGGGGGGCACGGTTCCCATAATAGAAATGAAAATAATCGGCCCTAATGCCCAGGTTGTACGTCCATTTTCCGTGGCTGATGGTCTCATCGAGATAGCTGAACAGGTCCGCTTCTCTTGTTTGTCCCAGTTGGAGGGGTTCCAGGACTTTTCCGTTCATGGTATGATCCAACTCGCTGGGGTTAATAAAGTCGAAACGGGAGCCCAGGCCGGCGGTAGTAGTGAGATTGATTTTCCGTAAGGTGACTGTTTTGCTGATGCTACTGTTGGTTCCAGTCAAGTCCCTGATCTCGTGCTGGCGGAATTCATCTCCGGTAAGCGGATAATAGTAGAAGAAGGTGAAGTTGGAGGTGAGGTCGAAGTCATAATGGGTGTACCAGAACTGGTTGTCCATTCGGAGGTCTTTTCCGAGGAAGGTTGTCAGGATGGCGTTTGCGTAGGTGCGGCCGGTGATGCCGCCCTGGGATGAGTCAAGGGCGCCCCAGCGGTTTTTGATATATCCTTCGGCCACTGTGCGGTTTGGGATCTCGCCGGAGGCACGCCATCGGGAGTCCATGGTGCCCATGGAAAGGCTGAGGCGGCTTGCGTCGCCGATGGAGGTGTTGAATTTCGCGAAGAGATTAATGCGGTTGAAATGTTCCGGGATGCTGAAGGGTCCGCCGTTGGAATAAAGGCCGTCGCCCGCCAGGTAAGCATTTTGGCCCTGCGCTTTTGATTTTTCATTCAGCAAGTTGATAATCGCCATGATGCGGCCGGTCCCGAACTGTCCGCCTTCGATCTTCAGCATATTCCGGTCGGGGACATTGATCGTATTGTAGGACACAAAACCGGCGGTAGCCAAATCGCCTTTGTCGGCGTAGTAGGGGCCTTTGCCAAAATCGTAGTTCGAAACGGTCTCAGGGATGAGGAAATGGAGGTCGGCGTAGCCCTGGCCATGGGCGTGTGAGACCATATTGACCGGGACCCCATCGACGGAGACGCTTACGTCGGTGCCGTGGTCGGCATCGAAGCCGCGGAGAAAGATCTGTTCCGCTTTTCCCCCGCCCTGGTGCTGGGCGATAAAGAGACCGGGTATCAGCCTCAGGAGGTCTTGTGCGGATCTCGCGGGTTGCATATCCAGATCGATGCGGCTGAGCGAACGGAAGATGGTTGCGCCGGGGTGCGCCGTGATCGTCACGGATCGCAGGTCCAGCGCGCTCCTTTCGAGGGCGACGACGGCATCGGTAGTCCCGGCCGAGAAGCGAACCTGTTTCGGTCGGTAGCCGATAAAGGAGATGGTTATCCAGAGTGAGTCAGCGGCCGGCTTTGGTAGCAAGAAGTGGCCCTGATGGTCCGTCAACTCATCCTTCCCGGTCCGCGGGTTATGAAGGGCGGCCAATTCGAGTGGCTCGCCGGTTGCGGCGTCGATCACGCGGCCGGAAATACCGTTCTGGGCATAGGCGGCCGTTATCAGGCAGAATAGAATCAAAAAAAGCAGCGACTTCTTCATAAACGGGAGAGTATATAGATACGGAGGACAACAGGCAATAGATTCCAAGGGACAGCAAATATTGCTATCCGGCGGAAGATGGTTGAAGTCGCGGGAAACGGTTGAGTTGCTGCGGGTTATTTCATTGGAGATGCGGCGGGCGGTGTGGCTGCCCTGGTCCATTTGACTTTGTTGATGGCGTTGGCGCGGCCATCGCAGGGATCTTCGATCAGGGCTAGCGTCAGATTGTTGCTGTCGTCGGAGAGGCTAAGCTTGTATTTTCCGGTTTGATTCAGACAGGCGTATTGTCCGTCATAGTCGGTGAAGTAGAGCGTGTCGGCAGAGACCCTGCAGACGGAGCGAACCACGACCTCACCCGTTGTAGTGGTGACATAGGAGGTGTCTGATTTGATGTGAAGGGTTATCGTATCGTTCATCTCAGTGAGGAAAAGTTTCCAAGTGGTGTTTTTTAGGGATGGTAATTGAGATTGGGCGCGAGCTGAGGTCAGGACTCCGATGAGGATTGTAACAAGAACCAGGGCTTTTTTCATAACTGTTGTTTTGGTGTGGTGATTATGCTTTTTGGTTGGTGATTGTGCTTTTTGGTTGGTGATTGTGCTTTTTTGCTTGGTGATTGTGCTAACAAAGAATGGGGGGCAGGTCGGTGTAGGGGTACGGGGAATTTTTGGGCAGTCCGTCGGGGCGGGGTGTCCGGCCGCGGATGCTGAAAACGGGGTCGAAGACGATCTGGTCCG
>DATMLR010000091.1:0-4299 GCA_035570015.1 Puia sp. | reverse complement strand
ACCTTGCTGGCGGATGGGATCATTACGCCGCCGATCTCGGTAACATCAGCCATCGAAGGACTGGGGGCGGTACATGGAATGGAGAACGTGATTGTTCCGGGCAATGCGCTTGTGGTCGAAATCGTGATGGTGATCCTGCTGCTGCTGTTTACTTTTCAGCGATTCGGTACCAAGATCGTTGGCGGATCGTTTGGTCCGATCATGTTCCTGTGGTTCACGATGCTGGGGATATTGGGCGTAAATCAGATCATGCATTATCCCGGCGTCCTGAGAGCGTTGAGCCCGCATTACGGGCTGAAGCTGTTGATCATGCATCCGAAGGGCTTCTGGCTGCTGGGCGCGGTGTTCCTATGTACAACAGGTGCGGAAGCGCTTTATTCGGATCTCGGGCACTGCGGACGGCGAAATATCCAGGTCAGCTGGATCTTTGTCAAGACGGCGCTGGTGCTGAATTATCTGGGTCAGGGCGCCTGGGTCCTGTTGCAGCATAAGGACAGTATCGGCGGGGTCAACCCCTTCTTTGCGATCGTGCCGCACTGGTTCCTGATCCCAAGCGTTTTTATCGCGACGGCGGCATCGATTATCGCAAGCCAGGCGCTGATCAGCGGTAGTTTTACGTTGATCAATGAAGCGATCAGTCTGAATTTCTGGCCGAAAGTCACGGTGAAATTCCCGACTGCTATCCGGGGTCAAATCTATATTCCGAGTATCAACTGGATCCTGTGTCTCGGGTGTTTCCTGGTCGTGCTATATTTCCGGACTTCGGAGGCGATGACGGCAGCATACGGGTTTTCGATCACGGTGGCCATGCTCATGACCACGATCCTGATGTATAATTTCCTGCGCTACGTCAAGCATTACCCCTTCTGGGTGGTCGGTGCGATCCTCACCGTCTTTGTGGCGGTGGAGAGCTGCTTTTTTGTAGCTAATGCGGTCAAGCTGGTCAAGCGGTTATTTTTCCTTGTCTTTGAGATAGGGCTGATCTTTACGATGTATATCTGGTACAATGCCCGCAAGATCAATAATCGCTTTCTGAACTTTATCGATCTCAATGAGCATATTCCGTTACTGGAGAATCTAAGTAAAGATGAGTCGATCCCGAAGTTCACGTCGCATCTTATTTACCTGACGAAGGCGAACCGGCCGAACCAGATCGAGGAAAAGGTCCTCTATTCCATCTTCAGCCATAATCCTAAGAGGGCGGATGTATATTGGTTCGTGCATATTGAGCGGACGGACGAGCCGTATACGATGGAATACGGGGTGGAGGAGTTGATGAACGACAAGGTCATCCGGGTTGAATTTCGCCTGGGCTTCCGCGTCCAGCAGCGGGTGGGTATGATGTTCCGCAAAGTAGTGACGGAGATGATCTGCAATAAGGAGTTGGATGTAGTGAGCCGGTTCCCGTCGTTGAAGAAGCATAATATTGCGGAAGATTTCCGCTTCGTGATCCTCGAGAAATTCCTATCCTACGATAATGAGTTCCCGGTTCGGGATGGGTTTATTTTGAATGCGTATTTTACGCTCAAAAAGATGGCGTTGGCCGAGGAGAAGGCTTTTGGGCTGGACAGCAGCGAGACGGTAGTGGAGAAGCTGCCGTTGGTGGTCGCGCCAGCGACTAAAATGAACTTACAGCGAGCTTATTACCGAATCCATCATTAGTTTGCGACGCGGATTTCGGCAGTTTTGTCTGCTTGAATGGCTGGTTGATTTTGGACAACCAGGTTTACTTCGTGGAGCGATATCGCTTTGGCCTGGGTGGCGACAAGTCCTTTCTCTGACCGGATTTCCAGCGTGTCGAAAAAGATGTTACTGACCGGCATTTGAGGTAAGCCGGTAATGGAGATGCCGGTATGGGCGCCATTGCAGTAGACATGGCTGATGTGAAAATCCCTGAATTCGGGTGTTTTATCTTCGGGTTTGGGTCGGTTGGGGTCCCGTTCGACGCCCGCTTCCATATTCTCATAATACGTATCGAACAGTACGGCTTCATGGACGATGTTCTGCATGTGGATGTTGTCGATAAAAATATTATCGACGAGGCCGCCTCTTCCCATATTGCTTTTGAAGCGCAGGCCGATATCCGTCCCGGTGAAGGTGCAGTCGCTGACGAAGATATTGTGCATGCCACCGTCGGTATTGCTGCCGATGACGAAGCCGCCGTGGGCGCGGCCGACGGTGCAGCCGGCGATGATAACGTCGTGTAGTGCCGCCCCACCGGGCTGTGCGCCGCTGGATTTCATGCAGATGCCGTCGTCGCCGGCATTGACGGTGCATTGGTAGAGCAGGACGTGGTGGCTGGCGGAGATGTCGATTCCGTCGCCGTTTTGGGCCCACCATTCGTTAAAGATGCGGACATGGTCCATGGTCAGGTCGGAGCAGTGGTTGGGGTAGAAGACGAATTTGGGCGAGTTGCGGAGGAGGACGCCTTTCATCAGGATGTGCTTACAATTGATGAATGTGCAAAGGACGGGGCGCAGGAAATCCCTGGCGGGGAGGTAGTCGTCGGCGGTGAGGCCGGACTTGCCGTGGAGCCTTTTAAGAAAGGAGTCGCCGTTCATCGCATCGCGGCTGGGCCACCAGATCTTGCCGTCGGGGCTGACCACGCCGCCGGAAGCCAGAAGGGCATTCCATTGGTCCGGAGTTGTCTTCTCTTTTTTTACGGGGCGCCAGGTCTCGCCGGCCCCGTCGAAGGCGCCGTCGCCGGTAATGGCGATATCTTCAACGCCTTCGGCGAAGAGCGGCGCCGTAACGACTGCGCCGTTATTTGTTGCGGTCATCGGGTATTGGGTATGGTCGCCGGTGAACTGGACGACGGCATCGGCGGCAAGGTAGAGGTTGACGTGGCTTAGCAGCATGATGGGGCCGGTGAGCCAATTGCCGGAGGGGACGATAACACGGCCTCCACCCGCGGCGGAGCAGGCGGTGATGGCCTTGCGAAAGGCTTCGGTATTCAGCGTATGTCCGTCTGGGATAGCGCCGAAATCCGTGATGGTAAAGTTTTTATCGGGGAAGGTCGGGAGGATTGGCGCCTTTATCGGGAATGGGCAATGTTCAATATACCAGGAAATGTTTTTTGCGGCGTCCTGGGCATCGGCCGGGTGGGTGGCGGCCAGGGACAAGGCAAGCCCGATCATTAGAATGGGTTTCATAATCGTTAATGTATGGAACCGGGCTCCGCCCGGTTTGGCCAAATTACTCCAGCCTCCTGAACCGGGGAAAATTAGTTACGGAAACGTTCCCGGAAATGAATTAAATTCGGCGGGCTGAGGGGGCGGAGATGGCTGCCGCGGCTGTTTCGCGGATTCCTTGTTCGTATGGGGTGGGGGTGAAAGAATAGGCGCTTTCGAACTTGGTGGAATCGAAGATATATTCCGATTCGTACTGGTAGAGCATCTCACGCAATTCGGCTGTCGTCCTATCAAAAACGCCTCCTAACCCAATCATCCATTTTGGTAATACCGTATACCTGCTTGCCTTATGCAACTCCGCCGCGGCTTTTTCGATGAACACAGCGCCGGTGGGCGGGTGGGCTGCCGTTGGCAAATGCCAGACCTGGTTCCAGGCGTTCGCGTCCGTTGCGAGGAGGCGGAGCGCACGGGCGGCATCGGGGACGTATGTGAGGGAATGGGGGGCATGGGCGTTGACGAGCCATTGCGCCCGCTGGCTTTTTATGAGCCGCTGGAAAACGAGAAGGTTCGGAATGCTGGTCTTGTCGGCGCCGGGCCCATAGAAATCGGCGGAGCGGGCGATGGCGGCGACGATGTTGCCCTTCCGGACCTCACTCATCAACTGAGTGGCTATCCGGGCCCGGAGGTCGCCTTTGCGGCTGTTAGGGTTGTAGGGGGTCTCTTCGGTCATTGGTCCTGTGGTATGGCCGTACATGTACACGTTGTCAAAAAAGAGGAGTTTTGCCCCTGTTGTCCGGCAGGCGGCGATCAGGTTGTCGATGATCCGGGGCCATTGCTGGCGCCAGATCGAGTAGTTGTAGGGCAGACCGACGCAGCAGTAGACAATGCCGGAGTCGCGGATGGCATCGAGTGTCTTAACCGGGTCGGTAAGATCAGCGGCGAGGGTGGTTGTACCGGAAACGGGCTGGGGATGGCGGGAAACAAGCCGGACCGGCAGTTGGTGGGCTGTGAGCTCCCGGGTAAGGGAGTTGGCGATGATCCCATTGGCGCCCAGGATGGTATGAATATTAGGAAGCATGCATTGAATTATTAGTGGGTAAAGATAACCAGGTTTTGATTAAACGTTTGTTTAATTCAAACGTTTGTTTAACTTTGTGCCCTCAATTTT
>DATMLR010000090.1:0-8614 GCA_035570015.1 Puia sp. | reverse complement strand
TGTCATACACCAGCTGGAAGTTACCGAATTCCCTGAATCGGCCGGAGGCCCATGCACCCTTCCACTCGGGCAGTTGTACGTCTTTGTCGGTGCCGTCGAAGCAAACCATGACGATCCGGTCGGTGGGGGGCTTCGCTCCGGCGGTTAAGGGGGACGCTCCGGTGGTTGAGGGGGGCGCTCCGGTGGTTGAGGGGGGCGCGAACGCGTTGCTGTCCGGCAGGCGTAACCGCACCAGAACTGGATCCAGCAGCGGGATCCAACGGGCGCCGATGGTATATACCGGCGTAGCTCCGCCGGGCAGCGAAATACCGGAACCGGGATAACCCTCAACCGCAGCGCCGATGGTCGCGGAATCATACAGACATTTTTCTCCGAGGTAAAACGCATAGTCCTCCGTCTCGATGCCGTCCACCATGCCGGGATAGAAGCGTCGTCCGGTGATCGTATCTTCCGCCGGAGCCTCCGCCGGAGCCACGCCGGGACGATATTGTACGTCAATGGCCACCCGACTCGCATTCTCCCGGGTATCCGTTACATCGATCGAAATCGTATGCGGCCGGCCGTCACTCAGGTCGATCAGTCCATTCCCGGACGGGCCAGGTACCTGCGGGCGTCGGATCGTATCGCCGGAAGGTGTAGCCGGATCGATTCCCCCCGCCGGGCCGGACACTCGATAGATAGAGGGAAATGGGTATCCTGGTAAAAAAAACAGCTGCTGGAGAAACGGGCCGCCCGTTGCGCGCGTCTTATAGTCGATGTGAGCATTGATGTTCCGGGTGTCGTCATAGCTGATGTGATCCATTTGAAACCCAATGACGGGTCGCCCGTTGTCATATAGCTCTGCCCGGTAGATGCCGTTCGGATTGGAAGAACCGGACTGCGCGTCTGATGCGGAAATGGCAAAGCAGATGTGTGTAATGGGTACCACCAACGTCTTCCTATCCGATAGGTAGTGCGGTTGCGTGGGAAGGTAATGCGGCGATTGATCGTAGATGCCCCGGTCGCCGTCATAGAACGCCAGCCGGGTGATCTTCGGGGGCACCCGGTCTGCCACGGGCAGGCCAAACAGCAAGGGGTTCAGGTTGACGTCCTCCGCGGTCAGCCGGATCTCGAAATGAAGATGAGGCCCCTGTGATCCGCCGGTATTGCCGCTCCAGGCGATCTGATCGCCTTGTTTGACGGGGAACAGCGCCGGCGGAATAGTCAGATCGACTTGCCACGATTGCTGCCGGTATTGCTGCTGCTCAACGTAAGCGGCCAGCGCCGGAATGAAATGGTTAAGATGACCATATACCGTCGTATAGCCATTGGGATGGCGGATGTAGATCGCCTGCCCGAATCCGAAAGGCCCGATCTGTACCCGCGCGATATATCCGTCCGCAGCCGCGTATACCGGGAGGTTCTCCCGATGCTGGGTCCGGATATCAAGACCCATGTGATAGTGGTTGGGGCGCAGCTCGCCGAAATTCGCGGCCAGAATCATGGGTATTCCCAGCGGGTCACGGAAATAATGCTGCGGATATTCGGGGGCGACAAAAAAGGAAGAAGGCGACTGCGCCGGAACCGGCAACCAGCAGAGCGAGACCATAACCGTGAGTAGATACCTCATCGGCTGTAAAGGTACCTCAATCACCCTACATTCCGGCGGCGGGCGGTTAGTTCCTGAACATTCCCACGGTGAGGCGTTGCTTCCTGAATTGGTACATCCGAGCATAAAGTCGATCAATCCGGAGAGCGTTCATTTTCGTATATGACCCCGAGGAACGTAAAGCAATTGTTAATAACCCGCTCTCAATCAATTTTCTGTTCGCTATTAGAAAAATACCACGAAAAGGTGAGGATTTTTTTAAAAATTGGTACAGCTTTTGGCTAACATAAATTGTCTTGGTAATAGATGGCGTTCACTTTTCAAAAAACCATCCATGAAAGGAGTTAAGAATAAAATGGTCGTTTTTCTGGCAGTATGTGTCGGAGGCATGATCGGCGCTGTAAAAGGCGAGGAAGCTAAGCAAAAATATGTCTTTAAGGTAAAGAGCAAATTTGAAAACCGCAGGTTAATCGCGGAGCGGAAGTCGCTTGCGCGTAAAGGAGGGGTGCTGCTCGACGACATCGAGCTGGCCGCTTATCACAATAACGACTAACAGCCGGCCGAACAAATAATTCGAAAGACCCGTTCGATCGGCATATCTAATAAGTAACGGCCGGCCATGATCTTCCTGATCATGGCCTTTTTCTTTGGAGGAATCTAATAAATAACAGCCCGGCCAATCGCGAAAATTGCCGTACTTTTGCGCAATTTTAATTTCGACATGCCCAAAGATCCTTCTATTCGCTCCGTCCTGATCATCGGCTCAGGTCCTATCATCATCGGCCAGGCTTGTGAATTCGACTATTCCGGCACCCAGGCCGCTCGCAGCCTGCGGGAGGAAGGGGTGGAGGTCATCCTGATCAACAGCAACCCCGCCACGATTATGACTGACCCGATCATGGCGGACAAGGTCTACCTCCTGCCGCTGACCGTAGAAAGTATTGAACAAATACTGGAGGAGAACAAGATCGACGCGGTTCTGCCGACGATGGGGGGCCAGACGGCCCTCAACCTCGCCAAAGAGGCGGAGGACCTGGGTATCTGGGAGAAATATGGGGTCAGATTGATCGGGGTGGACATCAAAGCCATTGACAAGGCTGAAGACCGCGAAAAATTCCGCAAGTGGATGATCCAGCTTGGGGTACCCGTCGCCACGGCCAAAACGGCCAATTCTTTTCTCGAAGGCAAGGAATTCGCCCAGGAGATCGGTTTCCCGCTCGTCATCCGCCCCTCCTTCACGCTGGGGGGCACCGGCGGCGGCTTCGTGCACGACAAGGAAGAGCTGGACGAAGCGCTGAACCGCGGCTTGCAGGCGTCACCCATCCACGAAGTGCTGGTCGAAGAGGCAGTATTGGGCTGGAAAGAATTCGAGTTGGAATTACTTCGGGATTCCAATAATAATGTCGTCATCATCTGCACCGTCGAGAACTTCGACCCCATGGGCGTGCATACCGGCGATTCGATCACGGTCGCGCCCGCAATGACGCTTAGCGATACGGCCTTTCAGCTCATGCGAAATACGGCCATCAGGATGATGCGCGATCTCGGCAATTTCGCGGGTGGCTGCAACGTGCAGTTCGCCCTGAATCCAAAGACGGAGGAGATCATCGCGATCGAGATCAACCCCCGCGTAAGCCGCAGCAGCGCCCTGGCCTCCAAGGCAACCGGCTATCCGATCGCCAAGATCGCTGCCAAGCTGGCTATCGGATACTTCCTGGATGAGCTGAAGAACCAGATCACCGGCACCACTTCCGCCTATTTCGAGCCTGTACAGGATTACGTGATCGTCAAGGTGCCGCGCTGGAATTTCGACAAGTTCAAAGGCGCCAATGACACGCTCGGATTACAGATGAAAAGCGTCGGCGAAGTGATGGCCATCGGCCGGAGCTTTACCGAAGCCGTTCAGAAAGCCTGTCAAAGCCTGGAGAATAACGCCGTCGGTCTGGGGTATTACGGCAAGAGCCTCATGCGTGCCGAAGAGCTGCTCGAATATATCAAGACCCCTAAGTGGGACCGGATCTTCCGGATCAAGGATGCGCTGATGGCCGGGATTTCGGTCGGTACGATCTCCAAAGCCACCAATGGTATCGACCGCTGGTTCCTTTATGAGATCCTAAAGATCTGTAACATGGAAAAGGAGCTGGCAAAATATAAGCTCGATACCCTGCCCCTGCCCCTTTTGCGCGAAGCCAAGCAGCTTGGGTTCAGTGACCTCCAAATCGTTCGGATCATGGGCTCCGACGGCATCCCCGCCGAAGAGGCCCTTTATGAAAAACGCAAGTCAGCCGGGATCACCCGTATCTACAAGATGGTCGACACCTGCTCGGCAGAGTTCGAAGCAAAAACACCCTATTTCTATTCCACTTTCGAGGGTGGCCATAGCAATGAAAGCAAGCGGAGCGACCGCAAAAAGATCGTCGTTCTGGGCTCTGGGCCCAACCGTATCGGCCAGGGTATTGAGTTCGATTATTGCTGCGTCCACGGGCTCATGGCCATCAAGGAGTGCGGCTACGAAGCCATTATGGTCAACTGCAACCCCGAGACGGTCTCCACCGATTTCGATATTGCCGACAAGCTGTACTTCGAGCCCGTCTACTGGGAACACCTGTGGGAGATCATCGAGCACGAACAACCGGATGGTGTCATCGTTCAACTCGGCGGCCAGACGGCGCTGAAGCTGGCCGAGCGGCTCAATGAAAAAGGCATCCCGATCATCGGCACTTCCTTCGACAGCCTGGACATCGCCGAAGACCGGGGCCGGTTCAGCGATATGCTGAAAGAGCTGGGAATACCTTACCCCAACTATGGCACGGCATTCGACGTCGATGAAGCCATCCAGGTCGCCAACCGTGTCGGCTATCCGGTACTGGTCCGGCCCAGCTATGTGCTCGGCGGTCAGCGGATGCGGATCGTCATCAATGACGACGAAGTGGAAAAAGCGGTAGTCAGCTTGCTCAAGCACATCCCCGGCAACAAGATCCTGGTCGACCACTTCCTCGACCGCTGCCAGGAAGCAGAAGTCGACGCCATCTTCGACGGCGAGACTTTCCACGTCATGGGCGTCATGGAGCATATCGAACCGGCGGGTATCCACAGCGGCGACAGCCATGCTGTGCTGCCGGCTTTCAACCTCACCCCGATGGAGGTCACGACCATGGAACATTATTCGGAAGAGATCGCGCGGGCCCTCCGGATAAAAGGTTTGATCAATATCCAGTTCGCGATCAAGGATGGAAAGGTGTTCGTGATCGAAGCAAATCCGCGGGCGTCGCGGACAACACCTTTTATTGCCAAGGCATACCAGATCCCTTATCTCAATATTGCGACGAAGATCATGATCGGTGCGGCCAAGCTCAACGATTTTACCTTTGAGAAAAAGCTGAAAGGCTTTGCGATCAAGGAGCCGGTCTTCAGCTTTGATAAATTCCCGGGTGTCAGCCGGGAGCTGGGGCCGGAGATGAAGTCGACCGGCGAAGCCATCCGGTTCATCAAAGACTTGCGTGACCCCAATTTCCGGCAGCTGTATAAGGATCGAAGTATGTATCTTAGCAAGTAATTACACCAGATCGTAGCAACCCAGTATGCCCGAAGAGATCGAAATACCTACCGAACATCTGAGCGAGGAGATCCAGGAAAAAGCGGAAGAACAGAAAGAAAGATGGACGCTCTATGTGGCGCTTTCCACCGCGCTGATGGCAGTGCTGGCCGCGGTTGCCGGGCTGTTGGCCGGACACCATGCCAATGAAGCGCTGATCGAGCGGGCCAAATCCTCAGATCAATGGAATTTCTACCAGGCGAAGAACCTCAAAGAGGAGATTGCTGTCAATACCGACCAGATCCTGCACGCGCTGGGCAAGACCGATACCGGGGTCAAGGATCACAGCGCCGACATCGCCCGGTACGAACGCGAAAAGGCGGATATCAGAAAAGAAGCGGAGGAAGATGAAAAGAAGTCCGAAACGCACCTGGGCAAACACGTTCCACTGGCCTCCGCCGTGACTGCGTTCCAGATCGCCATCGCCATCTCGGCGATCTCCATTCTCACCCGGCGCAAAAAGCTGTGGTTCGGCAGCCTGGTCCTGACCCTCATCGGGATCGGATTTTTCATCGCCGGAATACTTCCCTGAGGGGGAAACTGCGCGAGCGAGGCGATCGGATGGGCACTAAACGGAACTTTAGCAAGGAATTTGCTGTAGAAGCTCATCTAAACCATACTACGTATGAAGCGAATCCTCTTTGTTATCCTAACCATGGGTCTGGTGTCCGGCGTCAGCGCCCAATTGAAGGCCAAATCAAAATGCCCGGATTTTTTTGTCGATATCCTGAGCGGAACCGTCAACGGTATCAAACCAAACATGACCCAAACCGAGATCAAGGACGCATTCCCATGCTTTACCAGCGCGGTCGACGAAAGCAATGAAGCCAAGTGCGGCGGCGGCATCTATTTTAAGGACAAGGATCTGTACTTCTATACGAAACGGAACTATGTTGAGGTGGGGCCGAAATTTGCCGGCAAGACCAGTTTTCCGCTCCTGGGTACTAAAAGAGGCACCCTATTCACCAGACTTGGCAATGCCAAGATCAAGGATGACCTGTGGGATGCCTACGAGACCCAATATGGCACGTTGGTCCTGCACTATGACGTTGCCGGAGCGGCGGGGAAGGTAAAATTTTTTCAGTTCAGCACGCTGGGCACCGATCAGCTGAACCTTTGCGAGTAGGCCGGCAGGAGGCCGATCTTCTCTTTCAGCAGGGGGAAAGCCAGCTGGAACCAGCTGCTGAACGTCGAAGGCGCGGAAGCCAGTTCCGATTCGATCTCCGGCAGTGACTGATACCGGTAAGCGCTGACCTCTGCCCGGTCGGGGAGAATTTCCTGATCATATGTCCCAACAAAGACATGATCGAATTCGAATTCCGTCAGCCCGTTATCGTATGCCGTCCGGTAGGTAAACTCGAAGAGCTTTTGGAGGTCTGTTGTGAATCCCAGCTCTTCCCGCAGCCGGCGAATGGCGGCTGCCCGGGTATCTTCACCCGGGCGCGGATGACTGCAGCAGGCATTCGTCCAAAGCCCGGCGCTATGATACTTCTCCTGAGCCCGCTGCTGCAAGAGCATTTCGCCCCGGGAATTGAAGATAAACACGCTAAAAGCACGATGCAGCAGGGCCTGGCGATGCGCTTCGATTTTTTCCATCGCTCCCAGGGGCTGATCGGATTCATCAACCAAGATCACTTTTTCCATTAAAACCGCTGAATTTGATTCTTCAGGAGTTTCCGGGCAAAATGGATCCGGCTCTTGATTGTCCCCAGCGGCTCCTGCAACATTTCGGCGATCTCGTGGTACTTGAATCCGTCAAAATAAAGCAGGAATGGGTTCCGGAAGATTTCCGGCAGCTTATGGATCGCAGCCTGGATATCCTTTACCCGGAGGTTGCTTTCTACCGTGCCGGGTACCGCCATCTGGGCCGAATTGAGGAGGAAGTCGTTTGGCGTGCTGTCAAAAATGGTATTTTGCTTGGCTTTACGGCGGTAATTGTTGATGAAGATATTCCGCATGATCGTGTAAAGCCACGCCTTTATGTTGGTGCCGACGTTGTACTTGTCCTTATTGGCCAACGCCCGGTAAAGGGTTTCCTGGAAAAGGTCTTTTGCTGCTTCAGAATCACGGGTGAGCGTGATAGCGAACGGCTTTAAGAACTCTGCATTGTTGACCAATAGCTGATTGAATTCTACTGTAGCCATAAAAATGTTGTTTAATAGTCCAAGTCCAAATTTAAAGTTTAATGCCTTCCGGCTAAACATCAGAGCCTTTCTATATCGTTAAATCCTGTCGATAAGTCCGGTCCTCCGGTCGGGCCGGTGGGATCGATCTGCAGCTTCATAATATGCAAAATTAGGGCCTGCCTGACCAGGGTGTCAGAAAGGCAGTCAGGATTTGGACAAGCGGTTTATTGCAGGGAAAAACGGGGTAAAAACGAAACGGGGGGTGGGGGGAGGAACGGGGGGAGCGGCGAGGGGGGCGATGTGTCTCCGCAACGGAAAATTTTAATTGCGGCGAATTCGCCATAATTAGAAAAATCGCGAAAAAAGAGGTATCGGGGGCAAAGTCGGTCCGGCACGCAGGGGAAGGAAGCGCCAAAGCAGGAGTGGCCCGGCTACAACTGGGGGTTTTTGATCCGGCCGGTGGTTAACAAATCCCGAACCACCCGGTGGATTTTGGTGGATGATCTCAGTTCTTCCAGGTGCTCGGCGCGATGCAGATCGGTCCCAAGGAAGTCAACATATTGTTTTTTAACCAGGTATTCAGCCAGCTCACGGGACTCCCGACCATAGTGACCGGCAAAAGACAGTAGATTTACCTGAAAGAAACAACCCGCATCCCGGAGCTGATCGTACCATTTCCGGTTGGGCCAAAAATACAAATACCGTTCCGGATGGGCCAGGACCGGTTGATAGCCCTTCAACTGCATATCGAACAGGATCTCCCGCAGGTTGATGGCGGGAACGGCGAAGCTAAGTTCCACCAGCACCAGGTTGTCCTTCAGTGTCAGGAGTGGCTCGCCGGCAGCCAGCAGCTGGGTGAACCGTTCATCCAGCAGGTATTCCGCAGCAGCATGGAACCCGATATCCATCCCTTGCCGTCGCAGCTCTTCCGTCACGACAATCTGTCCTGCATGAATAATGGCGGGCGTATTCGGAAAGATATCCGCATTAACGTGCGGCGTAGTGATGATCTTTTTGTATCCCAGCTCGATTAGCCCACGGATCAGCCGGACGGAGGTTTCCAGGTCGGGTGAACCGTCATCGATGCCCGGGATCAGGTGAGAGTGTATATCACAATAAAGGCCACCGAGGTCCGCAAGCGGCGTACTTTTCTTATTGAAGAGAGAAAACATTAGCATATTCCTTATAGGTCCGGCGCAATCCTTCTTCCAGGGGGATCGACGCCTTCCACCCCAGCTGATTCAATTTCGTCACGTCCATCAACTTCCGCGGTGTTCCATCGGGTTTGCTCAGATCGTGGACGAT
>DATMLR010000089.1:0-6956 GCA_035570015.1 Puia sp. | reverse complement strand
CAATCACCGGCGACGGCAGCCGGGAGAAGCTCAGCAAGGCCCACGTCGCCCCGATCACTCCTAGGTTGATCCCGATATCTTTCCAGCCGTCCTGCCAAAGGTCTTTCATCATATACAGCGCCGAAGCGACGATGATCCCTACTACCACTGCATTGATCCCTTCCAATGCGCGATAGACGATCGCGTATTTTTTCAGGTTGTTCCAAATCGGGTAAAAGAAAAGCACCAGCAAAGCGCTTGGAAGAAAGATCCCGGTCGCCGCAATGATGCATCCTCCGATCTGCAGCGCCGTCCCGCGGTCCTTCATCGCTATCCCGCCCATATACGTCGCCACCGAAAACACCGGTCCCGGGATCGCCCGCACCATGCCCGCGCCCGAATAGAAATCCGCCTTTCCGATCCGGATAATATTTGGATTCCGCTGGATCAGCTTCTGGGACTGCGGGCGCGCCACAAATTGTTCGTACATCATCGGGATCAGGACGTTTCCGCCGCCGAAAACCAGACTTCCAAAGCGGTAGGTGTTCTCAAAAAGGTTCAGTGGCCGCCGGTTCGGCCAGTTGTTTTTTCGCGCCAGTTCACTGCTTGCCCCCGCCAGCAAAAAGATGATCGCAAACAGCCAAATATTCCCCCACTTGATCTTCCTGGTCAATATTTCTTTCTGCGGAATACGCCGGTCACTCAGGTTCGTGACAAACCCGCCCAGCACCAGCAGGATCGGAAAGATCCAGGGCCACTTGAATAGCAGAAAGGTCGCGATGGCACTTACGATCAGGATCACTCGGGTGATTGTATTGTGAATGGAGAAGCGATAGGCCTTCTGCGCGGCAAATACCAGAAAGCCGATGGTCATCGGCGCAATGAAACGGAAAAGCGCGATGTTAGCCGTCGGAAAGAACGAGAACAACCCCATCAGCAGACAGGCCGGCACCGTCCAGATCAGCAGGGTCAGAATGGCCAGCACAACCCCGCCGCGTTTGTATCCGATCAACGTGAGCGTCTGTGTCGATGAAGCTCCGGGCAGCAGCTGACAGAACGCGTTGTAGTCCATCAACTCTTCCTCTGTCACATCCCTTCGTTTCTGTACAAAGGTCTTGAGCATCATTGCGAAATGCCCCTGGGGACCGCCGAAGGCCGTGAGCGAGTACCACAGTACTGTTTTGAGGAAGGCGATATGACGGAATAGCACGGTCATTCCACCACAAATTATTGATTATTTTCCTATTCCTTTCCTACACAATATGTTAATGGAACAAAATATTACATATAGCGATTATCGATAATACCCGCTTTTCTCAATTTCTTCCAGTACGGAATCCGGCAACAGATATCGGACCGATTGACCTTTCTTTAGCTTGCTTCGGATCTCGGTGGAGGAAATAGGCAAGAGTGGGGCGTCCACGATTTCAACCCGTTTTGTGCCCGGATACGAAGGGAGCGTCTCGTGCTCCGGCCGCCGGTAGACATAAATGGGGTAGTTACCGAGTAGCCATTGATAATTCTTCCATTTGGTCAGGTTCTGAAAGCTGTCGCTCCCCATGATGACCGAGAATTCTTCTTTCGGATATTTCTCCTGCAAATAGGCCAGGGTATCCACGGTATAGGAAGGTTTAGGGAGTTTGAATTCGATGTCAGAAGCCTTGAGCCGGGTTTCGCGTTCGACTGCTAATCGAACGAGGTGCAGCCGGTGATATTCGTTTAGAAGCGTGGCCGATGGCTTTAGCGGGTTCTGAGGGGAGACGACAAACCACACTTGATCCAGGTGCGCATGTTGAAGGATGAAATTGGCAATCACTAAATGGCCGTGGTGGATGGGGTTAAACGAACCGAAGTATAACCCGACCTTCATTGGATCCCCTCCTCCATAAAGATATTTTCGGCTTCATCCAGACGCAGGCTGAGATTATAGCCGGCAACGGTGATCGAAATCGGGTCTCCGAGGGGCGCAACCTGTTCTACCTTGACTAGTTCCCCGGGTACACAACCCATTTCCATCAATTTCAGGAAAAGATCGTTGTTTTCAAACGAATGGATCCTTGCAACGGTTCCCGGTCCTAATTCTGATAGTCGCTTCATTTTCTTCAATTGATAAGAAATTCGACAAAAAATTGCTTCGCAAAATTTCTTTGAAGGCGAATTTCCTGTCTTTATCTTGGGGCAGTAAAATTATGACAATCTCTCCTACTATCAGGTTTCATTTTGAAAAGAGAATTAGCCTGCGGGACCGCGGGGGGATCAAAGCCACCCTTATTACCCTGTTCAAGAAGGAGCGAAAGACCCTGGCCGAACTCCAATATATTTTTGTTTCCGACAACCGGCTGTTGGAAATTAACCGGCAATTCCTGCAGCATGATTTTTATACCGATATTATCAGCTTCCCCCTTTCCGAACCCCGGCAACCGATCATCGGGGAGATTTATATCAGCGTCGACCGGGTCAGGGAAAATGCCCGGGAATTCGGGAGCACGATCAAAATGGAGCTCCTGCGGGTCATCTTTCACGGTGCGCTTCATTTGTGCGGGTTCGGGGACAAAACCACTACTGAAGGGAGGAAGATGCGTCAATTAGAGGAAAAATACCTCCAACTCTATCAAAAGTGTTCCACGTGAAAAAAGTGGATTTAAAATATTGCCTGGCGTAAATCGTTCCCCGTGGAACGATTGATCTTACCTTTGCAGTATGTTTCCGGAATACGATGTCATAGTAGTGGGTGCCGGTCATGCCGGCTGCGAAGCAGCGGCGGCGGCTGCAAACCTGGGGTCAAGGGTTCTCCTGATCACGATGAACCTGCAAACGATCGCCCAAATGAGCTGTAATCCGGCTATGGGCGGGATCGCAAAGGGTCAAATCGTTCGGGAGATCGATGCCATGGGTGGCTATTCCGGAATCGTAAGCGACCGAAGCATGATCCAGTTTCGCATGCTCAACCGATCCAAGGGTCCGGCCATGTGGAGCCCACGGACACAAAACGATCGCATGCTCTTCGCCGCCACCTGGCGCGAAATGCTGGAACAAACTCCAAATGTTGACTTTTACCAGGACATGGTCCATTCCCTGATCGTTCAGGGCGACCGCGTCTCCGGCGTCATTACCGGTCTCGGCCACCACATCCACGCAAAAGCCGTCGTCGTCACCAGCGGAACATTTCTCAACGGTGTCATCCATATCGGCGAAAAACGATTCGGCGGCGGCCGCGTCGCAGAAAAAGCCGCTACCGGCATTACCGAACAACTCGTCAGCCTCGGGTTCGAAAGCGATCGCCTCAAGACCGGGACACCACCCCGGATCGACGGCAGAAGCCTTGACTATACCAAAATGGAAGAACAAAAAGGCGACGAAGAAATTATCGGCTTTTCCTACCTCGATACGCCGAAACCGCGGCAGCAGAAAAGCTGCTGGATCACCTATACCAACCCAACCGTACATGATATCCTCAAAACCGGTTTCGATCGCAGTCCCATGTACACCGGCCGCATCGAAGGCGTAGGTCCCCGCTACTGCCCCAGTATCGAAGACAAGATCAACCGTTTCGCCGAAAGAGAACGCCATCAGCTCTTCATCGAACCCGAAGGCTGGAATACGATCGAGATCTATGTCAACGGATTCTCCACCTCCCTGCCCGAAGAAGTGCAGTATGCCGCCCTGAGCCAGGTCCCCGGATTTGAACAGGTTCGAATCTTCCGCCCCGGGTACGCCATCGAATATGACTTCTTTCCGCCCACCCAGCTCAGCCACTCGCTGGAAACCAAAAACCTGGGCAACCTGTTTTTCGCCGGCCAGATCAACGGCACTACCGGTTACGAAGAAGCCGCCTGCCAGGGTCTTATGGCCGGCATCAACGCCCACCAAAAGATCAACCACCTTCAACCTGTCATCCTCAAACGAAGCGAAGCCTATATCGGCGTCCTCATCGACGACCTCATCAGCAAAGGAACCGAAGAACCCTACCGCATGTTCACCTCCCGCGCCGAATACCGCACCCTCCTCCGACAGGATAACGCCGACCTCCGCCTCACCGAGTTGAGCTACCGTCTCGGCCTCGCTACACAGGAACGAATGAATCGCACGATCGACAAGGACAACGGCGTTACCGAGATTCGTTCCATCCTTCAACAGTTCTCCCTCGAACCGGATGAAACCGCTGACTACCTCCTCGAAAAAGGCACCGCGGCACTGACCCAAAAACAAAAGGCGGCCCAGGTACTGCTCCGCCCGAATATCGACCTTCACTCCATGACCAATTCCATCCCCCGGCTTGGTCACGCCCTCCAATCCTATACGCACGAAATGCTCGAACAGGCAGAGATCCAGCTCAAGTACGAAGTCTATATTGGAAAGGAAAAGGAACTGGTCAATAAAATGGCTCAACTCGACGATCTCCTGATCCCCGACAACTTCAATTATGACAAGCTCTCTTCCTTATCAAATGAAGCGCTGCAGAAATTTAAAAAGATAAAACCGCGTACGCTCGGCCAAGCCAGCCGGATCAGCGGCGTCAACCCGAGCGACGTCCAGATCCTAATGGTCTTTATGGGGAGGTAGGTAACCTGATCTTTATGGGGGTAACATGGTCATTATCGGGGGGTAGCGTGGTCTGGGGAGGTAATCTGGTCTATATTTTGGTTTAATCAGTTGTAAATCAAACAGTTACAATCCAAATCGTGCGCTGATCTCCAACATTCGTTCGATCGGCTTTCTGGCCGCGATCATCAATTCCGGGTCCATCAACAACTCCGGCTGTTCATATTCCATACATAAATACAGCTTTTCGAGTGTATTCAATTTCATATGCGGACAATCATTGCAGGCGCAGTTATTTGTCGGCGGCGCCGGGATGAATGACTTCCCCGGCGAAGCGAGTTCCATCTGGTGCAGAATTCCGGCCTCTGTTGCCACGATATACTCCCGCGCATCATTCTTCTTCGTATAGTTCAGTAACGCCGTCGTTGACCCTATATAGTCTGCCAGACGCAGGATTGGCTCTTCACACTCCGGATGTGCGATCAACTTAGCCTCCGGATGCCGTACCTTCAGCCGCGTGATCTTCTCCAGGCTGAAGATCTCATGTACCATACAAGCTCCATCCCAAAGCAACATCTCGCGCCCGGTTTTTTTGATCAGGTAAGCTCCGAGATTCCGGTCCGGGGCAAAAATGATCTTTTGTTGCCGCGGCAGGCTGTCGACGATCTTCTCCGCATTCGACGAGGTACAAATAATATCGCTCAACGCCTTCACTTCCGCCGAACAATTGATATAAGAGATCACAATATGATCGGGATACTTCTCCCGAAAGGCCCTGAATAAATACCCCGGCGCCGAATCCGCCAGCGAGCAGCCTGCTTTCAGATCGGGCAAAACGACCTTCTTCCCCGGATTCAGGATCTTCGCGGTCTCCGCCATGAAATGTACCCCGGCAAATACGATCAGGTCAGCCGTCGTCTTCTCCGCCTGCTGTGCGAGCCCCAGACTGTCCCCGATATAGTCAGCTACATCCTGGATGTCCGCTTCCTGATAATAATGTGCAAGCACGATCGCATTTTTTTCGCGTTTTAAGCGTTCTATCTCCAGGAAAAGGTCGAGCTCCGGCGAAACCGGGATATCCAGAAAACCTTTTTCGGCGATGTTCATATCTGCCATAGTATTTAATAATAATTATTAATCTTTAATAAAGAACTATTACTACTAGTCGTGTGCATTCGTGGATAAGAATTTTCACCCTAACCGAAAATAAGTAGAAAGCATTACTTATGCACCGTCGTCCACAATCTACTAACAACCGTCCGCCCGCTTTTGATTAGCGTTTTCCCTGCTTTTCCACCGCTGTGGAAGACTTCGGGGTCCGGATAACTTCTTTCGACTTCTCTTCCTGCGCGCTGTCAACGACTGTGGAATAACTGCGGGGTTGTGCACGCCCTCCTGTCGCCGTTCGGTGACGCCGAAAGTTACCATCCAACTACACCCAGGATCCAAGCCGCCCAAGGGCGCCTTTGTCCACGCGGAAACACCGTTCTCCACAATTTGTTCATAAGCAATATTTGGCCTATTTTCGCCCTCCCAAATCTGAACGTAGTTCAGTTTCGGCGACATTAAAGGTATTTTATCGGAAAATACAACGGACAAGCAATATTATGTCAATTATTCAGTCAATTCGGGAAAGAGCAGCCTGGTTAGTTTTTGGTCTGATTGCCGTCAGTCTTGTCGGCTTCCTTTTGATGGACGCAAGAAAGAGTAATTTTTTTGGCGGAAACCGCGGCACCGTGGTCGGGGTTGTGGATGGGCAGAAAATCCAGGTTGAGGACTTCGACCAGCAGGTGGATAATATCGAAGCAAGATATAAGAAACAGCAGCAGGGTTCGGTCTCCGACGAGCTGCGCGAACAGATCCGCGACGGCGTCTGGAACCGCATCATTCAGGGAAACCTGCTTAGTAAGTATTATGCGGCGCTGGGAATGGATATAAGCGACAAGGAGGAAAACGATATGCTTGTCGGCCAGGATGCGGTACAAGAGATCAGACAGGCCTTCACAGATCGGAGGACGGGGATATTCGACGCCCAGGCCGCCGCCAACCAGATCAACCAGATCAAGTCGATCTATCGCTCCGGACCCAAGAAGGGCGCCAATGCCGATAACAGCCAGTACGAAATTGCCAAGTCGTTCTGGGAGGACGAAGTACCGCAATTCATCGAGCAGCGGCTGCAACAGAAATTCCTGACCCTCGTCGCGAATAGCGCCTATGTTCCAAAATGGATGGCGGAGAAGGAGAACGCGGACAACAGCCAGATCGCCGCTATCTCTTTTGTCAACACACCATATTATAGTGTCCCTGACAGTACGGCAAAAGTAACCGATGCCGAGATCATGGACTATGTCAACCAGCGCCCGGAAGAATTCAAACAGGAAGAAAGCCGGAGCGTGGCCTATGTCACGTTTGACGCCAGCCCCACCAGTGAAGAT
>DATMLR010000088.1:0-5726 GCA_035570015.1 Puia sp. | reverse complement strand
ATATTCAACCATTACCTTATTAGGCGTCTTGCACAAAAGAATGCCAATGCTCGGTTGATCCTGAGGGTGTTTGAGCTGAGCATTAACCGCGTTCAGATAAAAATCGTCTCCCCCAACATTGATCGGGAATTGCCTGCCCATATATGCAAAACCTTGACCCAGTTCCAAAAGAAATTTCTGAATATGATCCGTAAGAGCAGTTTCCAGATCACGCTCTCCGGCTTCTCTACCAAGTGTCAGGAAATCGAAGTTGTATGGGTTTTTCAACGTTTCCCTGGCTAAGTCAGCCTGAGGGGTGGGTAACACGGTTTGAAAATTTTGAATTGCTTTTCCCTGTCGTTCGTACAATTTACTTTCGATTTGTAACACCAGCATGGTACGTGACCAATTATTTTTAATGGTTTCACGGACATAAAATAAGGCCGATTCCACATTGGAACATTTCATAATAATCTCCCTGTTATGCCCCCAGGGAATTTGTCTCACAACTTGTGAGACAAATTCAAGGCCTTCTGTTTCAGTGTTTTGGACTGGTTGTACCGGGTTACGATAAAAGCGATACCACTTCCAAATAAAGAATAAGTTCGCTCTTGAAAATCCCTTTACACCCGGAAAAGCCGCAGAAAGATCTTTCGCCAACTGATCGATCAACCCTTCCCCCCAATTCGCCTTTTCTTGCTTCTCGCAGATCTCCTTCCCCAATTCCCAATAAAGGCTCAACAGCTCCCTGTTTACCGCCATCGCTGCCTTGATCTGCGTTGTTCGAATCTTATCCTTTAATTCAATGATCCATTTCTTATATTGTCTGTCGATAGATAAATTGTGTACCATAGGAAACGTTTAAGGAAATAAAATTACTAAGAATAATAGTTTCTAATAGATAATATAATTAGCAATAATATTGATAATATGAAACACCTCATTTGCCTCCTCCTTCTTGCGCAAAGCGCCACCGCCCAAACCCACACACCCGTAAACTCCCACCCCCCCGCCCTCTCCGCCATCCGCCAATCCGACATCAAAACCGACATCTTCACCATGGCCTCCGACCACTTCCGCGGCCGCGAAGCCGGCACCCCCGACGAACTCACGGCCGCCGCCTGGCTCGCCGACAAAGCCAGGGCAGCAGGGCTGCGCCCCGGCGGCGACAACGGCACCTACTTCCAATTCTTCACCATGATCCGCAACCGCCTCAGCCCGTCCAGCACCCTCTCGATCAACGATCATTCCTTCCCGTTATGG
Source organism: Puia sp. (assembly GCA_035570015.1). Taxonomy (GTDB): domain Bacteria; phylum Bacteroidota; class Bacteroidia; order Chitinophagales; family Chitinophagaceae; genus Puia. The sequence continues at coordinate 4,484 of DATMLR010000088.1, read as the reverse complement.
ACGGAGGCCCTTGTTCCCCGAACCGCCACCGCCATTATCAACGCCCCCATCATCTTCATCGATAAAGCCGATACCATCAACACAGACGTAAAAGGCAAAGCCGTGGCCCTCCTCGCCTCACCCGAAGGCATTAACCTGGATGTATCCCTCCCTCTTCGCCGCTATCCCGGTCTCATAGCCCGCAAATACGCCACCGGCCTGCTCGCCAAAGGCGCCGTCGCTGTCATCATTATCGCCGACTCCCTCCTCGAAGCCGGCTGGGCCCTCAACACCTCTTATTTTGACCACGGCATCTACGGACTCGAAGGCGACACCGCCGCACAAGTCACCGAACACGCACCCTTGATCTTCCTCCATCCCACTGCCCTGAGCGCCGTCAGAGCACCCGGCGCCACCATCCGCATCGACCTCCGCGTCGAACACTTCGACTACCCCTCCGTCAATGTCATCGGCATCCAGCCCGGTACCGACCCTATCCTCAACAAAGAATACGTGCTGTACAGCGGCCACCACGACCACGACGGCGTCCGTCATATCCCTGGCGCCGATACCATATTCAACGGCGCCGACGACAACGCCAGCGCCAGTGTCGCCCTCCTCTCCATCGCCCGGGCCTTCCACCAACAACCCGGCCGCCGCTCTGCCCTCTTCATCTGGCACGGCGCGGAAGAACGCGGTCTGCTGGGATCCCGCTGGTTCGCAGGCCACCCCACGGTCCCCCATTCCTCCATCATCGCGGTCCTTAATGCGGATATGATCGGCCGCAACAGCCCCGATAGCGCCGCCCTCCTCGGCGTCCAGCCCCCACACCGGAATTCCCGCGATCTCGTAGCGATCGCCCTCGCCGCCAACGCCGAAGGACCCCGTTTCAAACTGGATACCCTCTACGACAAACCGTCCCACGCCGAAGGCTTTTATTTCCGCAGCGACCACTTCCCCTACGCCAGCACCGGCATCCCTGCCGTCTTCTATACCACCCTCCTCCACCCGGATTACCATACGCCAAGGGACAAACCCTCCCGCGTCGACACGGAGAAGCTGACCCGCATCGCGCAGTGGATGTACCGCACCGGATGGAAGCTGGCCAACAACGACAGCCGCCCCGCCCTCGACCCCGACTTTAAATTGGAAAGATAACCCCGGGGATGCTGGACTCCCCTATTTCTTCTTCTTAAAAACAATCATCTCACCCTGCTTCTTCAGCACCACCGCAAAGAAATCCCGCAACGGCTGATAAGCATCAGGCTGAAAATACGTCCGCTTAATCACCAGCCGGCTTCTGAACTGCACCGATTCCTCATCCGTCCGGAAAAGATACTCGTATGACCCGTCGCCATCTCCTAATAAGACCCGCACCGGCTTCGGCATTTCCTCGATCACATATCCCCTGGGAATCTCCATCCTCATCACGAAGAGCTCGTCGACGCTGAAAGGCATTTCGATCGGATAATGTCGCTCCGCAGCTGAGAACAGGTTTTCCTTTATCCCCTCCCCCATCATCGGGTTGAAATACATCCGGTCGTCATCGCCGATGGGTAGTCCGATCGAATAATGGACGGTTATCGGAAGATCATATTGTTTGAGCGAGTCGATACGCCGGTCTGTCAGCTCCACGGCATACGGATAGGACTTCCGCACGCCTTCAAAATAGGATTTCTCGCCCTTATCGGCAATCTCATCCCGGACATCCAGCGACGTATAATATCCCCGCTGCACCGTATAGGTCCCCGTAAGACTGTCGCCAGGGTCATTATTGGTCAACATCACCGTAGCAAACTTGGATTCCTTCAGCGAGTCCGCGTCCAGAACGACACTATCGGGTTTCTCTGAAACCACCCGCGCATAGCCGTTATAACATTCCAGCGGCAAATGTCCGAAGCCCATCCGGGGCTCGGATGCATCCAGGTAATAGGTGTCATTACCTGCCTTGAGCCGCACCAAGACATAATTGAAATTTTCCATGATCGGATAGTGCGGATTAATCAGCCCGTTGTCCCTCGTGCTCAGGATAACCGCATCCGCGGTAAGACCCTCCTCCCTCAGCATCGCCGTCAGCAAAAGATTGATCTCCGCCACGCTTCCCTTATGCGACTTGAACAGGTCCTTCAGCGATTGGTCCTTATCGACAACTAAGGCCTTTCCCGTGTTGGTGAAATGGTCTCTGACGTAGGCATATAAGGCCCTGGCTTTGTCCATTCCGTTCACCGTGTCATTTACGATCGTCCGCATCTCTTTTCGCAACCAATGGCTCGACGCCGTCATGATCCCACCAAATGACTTACTCTTAAAAAGCTCCTTATTCACCTCATCCCAGGTATCGTCCACCTTGATCGTTTTGTCCTGCTCCATGTCCTTATATTCCGATAGCTGAAAACGGACCGCGGAGACATAATTTTTCGGCGTCGAGATATACGGTTCCTCCTTGAATGCCGGCACATTTGTCGCCTGCCACAAGATTCCATAACATTTCATGGTGACAGACTTCACTCCAATTCCAAACTGATAGACCCTTTCCAATGAATCATTGATCCGGGAAATGGGCAGATGCCCCTGTGTGGTAATGACATAGTCGAATACCTCGGGAAAAGTCATAAGATACGAACTTTTCAGGCAGGGATATTCCCCCTGAAAGGTCCAGGGATATAAGGAATAGATCGAATTAGTATGGAGAACATAACTATATTCGATAATCGACCCCTCTTTTACGTTTGGGAAGGAGATTTTCTCTCTTATCCACATGCCGCTGGTCAAGTCCGTAAAGATGTCGTTGGTGGCAACTCTGGTCCGGACAACCGAATCGCCTGCGAGATTGCAGGTAACAGCGTGCAAACCGATGCCAAATAGATTGAGAGCCGGGTCGTAGGATATCTCGATCTTGGCCGCATCGAATCCGTTCTTATTCCGGATCAGCAAACGACGGTAGCGCGTCTGCCTTACCTCCCAGTCAGAAAACGTCCTTTGCAAATCGACGCTCCCGCTATCCAGGAGCACAACGACATTCGCATTGGAATCGACGACGGGGGACGACAGATGAAAGTCTGCGGGCTGAACCTCACCGGGGTTATTGTCCTGTAATAATTGGCCATAACTCATCCGGGCAATCAGTAGCCCGGCGAGCAAAAAAAGGTAATGGCTGCCTCTATACATGAATTGATCAAATTACTCCTCCCCCGGATGATACCTCTTCACCGCCCCGGCCTGCACATCCTCGGGATAGAACAACACGTCCTTGAACTTCCCGCTCAAATACATCGCCGCCTGATCCGTGAAATGCGGCGAAGCCGGATCACTGCTCTCACCGCCCGTTATAACCGTCCGCGCCGTTACCTTCTTGCCAAACTCCACCGCGGCAATAAAACTATTCCCTGACACTCCGTACCTTTTGCTCGTCCCCGCCATCACCCGGCTGACATACGACGGTATCTCCCCGAAAGTCGACTGCACCAACCCCACCGGCAAACTGGGCTTCCGGTCATCATAACTTTCGACGATCTTCCCCGTCAGGCGCTGATACCGGCAGATGTCTCCCCATTCTGTCTTCCAGCTGCCATACCGCTGCCGCAGATCAGCCAGCACCGCAGCCAGTTCTCCGGTCTTCTGCGCCGCCGTGGAATGCTCCACCGCCGCCTGCGCCATGCCCACCGCATTTGAAGCCGCCTCGGCCGTGGCCGGCCTCGGCGCATACCGCAATATCCGCGTCCCCCATTCCACCGCCAGCGTCGTCGCCACCGAACGCGCAGCCGATCGCCGGTCCCACTTCTGCAACAACGCAATCGGCTCCTGCAAGGACTTCCGCGTCGAGTCGGGCGCGCTGCCATAGGCATCGAACAATGCCGGAAGCAGCATATCAAAGGCTGTCAGGTAATGATCATATCCTTTCGAGACGAGACTGTCCAGCGTGAAGTCATTGGCCCCGGCCAACAGCCGCACCGCATTCAACGCCCTGAAATTCTCGCCATCCGGCGCCATATAGGCGGGATATTTCTCGCGCACCGGACTACTGCCCCCGGACAAGGAATACGGCGTGGAATTGCAATTCTGGATCCACCCCGTCGCCGGATTATAAGAATGTACGATCTCATCCAGCTCATGCCTGCCCTTCCATTCCGTGGCCGCAATACTCCCGTCTACCGGCAACGACCAATCGTAACTGGTATCCCGCCGGGGCATGAAATTTCCATGCCAGTACGCTATATTGCCCTGATCGTCCGCATAAACCGTATTGTTGGTCGTATTGGCCCGGAGGTCCATGGCCTTCTTGTATTCATCAAACGTATTGGCCTTCGTGATCTGCCACGCCTCCAGCAACGCATCGAGCGACCGGTTATATTCACGCAGGCTCAGCCACTTGCCGCCTCTGCTCGCCAGCACCGGCCCATGATGCGTATAATACCCCGTTACCGGCATCGCCAGCACCGAGTCATTTCGTTTGTAAAAGATCGTGAACTGACGCGAAGTAACCGGCCTCGTACCGCCCTCATAGG
>DATMLR010000087.1:0-6683 GCA_035570015.1 Puia sp. | reverse complement strand
AATGGGAATTTTGGGGAGGGGAGTAGAATTGGTACGGTACACGGGAGCGTCGCAACGGACGTTTAATCGGGATCAAAATGTTCGTCCAATAAAAAAAGGAGATCGGCTTCGCGTCGGTCTCCTTCGTGTATATATGGGGGTTTGAAAATTAAGCCCAGTGGCCGGGAACCCAATGTTCGTGATAATAGCCCGGGGCATAGTGACCTGGAACCCAATGTGCGCCGTAGGGGTGGGACACATAGCAGGAGGTTAAGCCTGCGGCGATTATCAGCGCGAGAACGCTCAGCCTGACGGCGGAGAAGACGTTCTTTTTAGTAGTGGTCGTTTTCATGATTTTAAGTTTAATAGTAAGATTGCGGCGGATGGGCGGGGTTTAACCGTCGTGTACCGGTGAATGGGGTATTAACATTCGGGTAACGGGGACATTCGGCTAACGGAAGCGTACGGCTATCGCGGGTTCTATCGGCTGTTCTGCGCGCGTTGCGCCTGCACGACCTGCTCGGGGATGAGGACCTCGCCTGCATCTACCAGGATAACATAAGACCTTTCGTAAACAGAAGCCACATCCTTATTTCCGGAGGCCCAATTATAGATCAAGTGGGAGGCCATCTCCCGGATGTCCTTTTCGAAATCACCGTTTGGTTGGTGTAGCCGGACATAACTTCCGAGGATATGGCCGGCGCTGTTGAATTGAACATCCAGGAAAATCCAGCCGCTGTAGTCCTTGTATTTGCTGCTGACGATGGTGGAAATGCCTTCTTTTACCTCGGCGTAAACTTCGTTGAAGAGTGCGACGGTTCCTGCGGGCTGGCAGGTCAACTCCTGACGATAGTGGTCGAGGAACTCGTAGCCCTGGATGCTTTCGAGTCGGGAGAAGTATGTGTCGGTGTAGTTCGATTTCAGCGCCCCGGATGAATTGGAATTGGAGACGCCGTGCTTGAACTTACCTCCTGAGAAATATTCGACATTGCCGGGAACAAGCACTACTTTGGTCATGCTTTTATCGAGACCGACCTCCGGCATTGTGTTCGAGTAAAGGCTCCATTCGCCGTCGGGCAGGCCGTCTTTGACGGGACCTTTGATCAGCATGTCCCGCGGATTCAGTGAGGAATTCGTAATTATGTCTCCCTCAAAACGGCCTTTTCCGCCAGTGGCCAGGACCTCGCCATTCCGAGTGTAGCAATCGATAAGACGGACTTCGCCATTCTCGAATTGAAGGGTCTTTTCTTTTTGGCCGTTGTCGTAGAAGTATTGCCAAATCCCTTTTTTGACGCTCTTGTTATAAGCGCCTTGTGCTTTCACCTGACCGTTCTTGTACCAGAGATACGCGGGTCCTTCGAGGTAGCCGCCGGTATAGTTGAGAGTCGCCGCCAGAGAATCGTTGTCGATATAATAATCATTGACCTGGCCGTCGAACTGGTAGTATTTGTTGATGGGTGCGACGCGGTAGACCTCACTGCAGGCTACGCCCGTCTTTGCACCGCCATTACTGCGCAGGAACATGAGGACACTGTCGCGCCCGAAAAAACCTAACTGGTCATCAACCAAGGTGTCGGGCCGGATGCGACCATGATAACTACTGCTCTTGTTGGACCTGGTTGGCAGGATACGGGTTCGCCTGACTCCGGTCGATGTGTTCACGGCGATGTTTTCGAAAGCGGTCAGCGGCAGGCATTGACCTTTGGCGCAGTCCAATCCGACCGAGGGTCGGTCGTCGGAAATCCGGAAAGTCTCTCCGGTGAGGAGGGCGCCATTGTAGTCGAGGTCGATCTCCCGAGCTTCAAGTTCCCGGTTTCTGCCGGGGCGAAGAATGGCATTGACCGGCTGGCCGGTTTCATCGAAATAGCTGATGGTCCGGAGCCGGTTGAATCCGTCATAACTGTATTGCAGGCGATGGAAGTTGGATGCTGACGCCCCTTCAAGACTGAAGAGAGCGGGCTTATCACGGTTGAAAAAAGCGACACCTGCGGGCAACCCTTGTTCGTTATAGCGGTATACCTGCCGGTTATACCCGATTGCGTCAAAGGGGTTGCCGGCGGAATCAATAAAGTTGACTTCTACTACTTGTCCATCGGCGTTATAATGATTGACAAGCTCCTGGTATCCGAGATAGCAAGCCATTTTGGTCGTTTCATTCAGCCAGTAACCGACGGCATGCGTACGGCCCCAGGCATCATAACTGTATTTGGTGAGGAGAGCGCCGTTTTCGGGATTCGGAACCCGGATCCCGGTACTGCCCTGGAGGCTGATAGACGTCGCGCGGCCCTTTTCATCGTGGCCAAAGCTAACCCACAAGGATAGCTGCTTATCCCAGAGCATACTATTCGCATTGAATCCGGTCCGGATGGCCCGCATCAGCATTCCATCCGGCGAGTATTCACGTCGGATCTTTTGTACACCCTGTGAGTTGGCGATGGGATTGTTCTGAGGGTCGAAATATTGGGTCTCCGTCTCGTTGCCCTGCTGGTCGTATGTATGCCAGATGATGGCCACAGAGTCCGCCAGCCGGGTAGACCGGACGATCATGGTCTCGTTGAAGTAGTTGGTCTCGATGGTGTTAAAGCCGTGCTTGTACTCGCGGACCTTTTCTGCGTAGCCCCAGGCGGTGACGGTTGGTTTTCCCTTCGTATCGAAATAGTCGGTTTCGGTTTCGTTATCGTCACGGTCATATTTGTAGGTAGTGCGGAAGACAGCGTAGCGGTTGAGGACGGGCTTGTCGTCCTGATCAAAGATGCTGTTTGACACGAGGTTGCCCTTGTTGTCGTATTCTTTGACCAGCTTGTGACAATCGTTGACTCGGGAAAAGACGGGTGCATCGATCTGGTCGTTGTAGATCTCGGTTTTGATGAGCCCGCGGCGGTCGGGGTCGGTGTAGCGTTCGAAGATATAATGGGCTACCCCCTCCTGGTTCGCGCCGGCCCGGATAGAGTCGATGTAGCATAGGACTTCCGAGATAAGGCCGTCTTTGAAGATATATTCAAGGTATTTGGAAGGCAGGAAGGGATTGACGCCTCTTCTCCGCTCGGTCACGAGGAATTTGTCAGGGCTCTCGGGATTGTACCAGGTCGAGTCGTAGGTATTGCCCCAGCGATCGGTTTCGGTGCCGAGGCTGATCAGACCGCCTGTGAAGTGAATGCGGGTGGTGTTGACGAGGACGTTTGCGGGATTGAAACTTTCGATTGTAGCCTCATTGGGAGTCGGGTGGGAGATTTTTACGTAGGATCGGTATTTTGTCTGTTGGAGCGGCTGACGGCCGTAGACGGCGGTGGGGGTTAAGTACCAGGATTTGTAGGCGGAGTCGGCGGGGGCGGTGGCGGCGGGGGCGGGGCCTGATGGGGGCGCGGCGATGGCGGAGACGGCGAATGCAACGAGGCAGATGGTAAAGTTTAGAGGTGTTCGATATGGCATACAGAAAATATACTGTTATTTTTTTGAATTCACAAGGTCGTACAGGAGGGAATTCAGCTTGCGGGTGAGGGGGCCGGCGGCGGGGCTTGGGGTGGGGTTTGCGGGGCCGGGGGTTGGGGCGGGGCTTGCGGTGGCGGCGGCGCCGATTGGGAAGTCATCGAGGTGGGAGATGGGGATGAGATGGCGGCTGGTGCTGGTGATGAATACTTCGCGTGCGGTGCGGGCCTCATCGAGATGGAGATCGCGCTGCTCGACCGGAATGTCTGCGTCGGCGGCGAGGGAGAGGACCTTCATGCGGGTGATGCCTTTGAGCATGTTGCGGGCCGGGGTGACTAGGGCGCCATCTGCGGTAACGATGAAGAAATTGCAGCGCGGACATTCGGTTATGATACCCTCTTTCTGATAAAGCACGTCGAAGGCCCCACGGTCACGGACAACCGGTTGAAGGTGGATGGCCATGAGGTAATCGATTGTTTTGACGCCGGGTAGCTGGCGTTGGTGCGGATAGCTGATGAGACGGACGGGCGGCGGGCAGTCTCGGCCGGGCGGGGCCAGGGGATGCTGGGTGATGATGAGGTTGGGTCGGCCGGGGCTGATGCTGTCTGTCGAGTTGCCGCCGGTGAGCGTGATGCGGATGCCGGAGTCGGGTATGTTGTTGAGTTGGATAAGCTCGGCGATGATGGCTTTGAGCTCGTCCCGTGTATAGTCGACGGCGAGGCGCATGTGGGCGGCAGAATGGTAGAAACGGTCGAGGTGGTCGTCGAGGAAGACGGGTTTGGCGGCGATGGTCTTGAAGTAATCGAAAATCCCGTAGCCGCGCTGGATGGAGAGGTCGTTTACGTTGAGGGCCGCGTCGGCGGCGGGGAGGAAGGTATTGTTGAGGAAGGAAAAAGGGGGATTCATTTTTTTGATAATCGATAAAGAAATAATTTTACAAATAACCTTATTTTATGCAAATAATACAAAGTATTCAAAATCGGATTTACGAAATAAGGGGTGAAAGGGTAATGCTGGACAAGGATCTGGCAGCCTTAGGTTTCAAATTGAGTCCATAGAAAAGGGCAGTCCTTTAAGGTTGCAAATTGAAACCATAAAGAATGGTAGAGGTCAGCACAGCAAATACCTTCCTTACGCATTCACGGAGCAAGGTATCGCGATGTTAAGTGGCATCCTTAACTCTGATAAGGCGATAAATATGAATATTGCTATTATGAGAGCTTTTGTCGAGGTAAGAAAGATTATTTTCAGGCGGTATGATTTGAAAGAGCAATTGAAAGAAATCAAGGAACGGTTGGGCGAACATGATGCACAGTTGAACCAAATTTATGATGCGATGGAAAATATTTTGGACGAGAAGGCCAGCGAAGTGAAATGGAACGAGCGCGACCGGATCGGTTTCAGAATGAGAAAATAATATATATATCACTGATTAACAAGGTAATATGACTTGAGGTTTCAAATTGAAACCTCAAGTTTGGCGGTCATGTAAAAGGTAGCGTTTCTACGCCAGCTGTTTTTCAGCGGCTTTGGTGCTCACCTTCTCTTTCCAATCAGGGTCGATAAATGCCAACAGGTCCTTGTTGATTGTTTCCGCTTCGGTGGTTGGCATTCCGTGGGGGAAACCGGGATAGGAAATGAGCTTTCCGTGTTTCAGGAGCTTCACGGCCCGGGCGCCGGTGAGTTCGAACGGGACGATCTGATCGTCTTCGCCATGCATGACGAGCACCGGGATATCCACCGCCTTAAGATCTTCGGTATGATCGGTTTCTGAAAAGGCTTTGATGCAGTCGTAGTGCGCTTTGATTGCGCCCATCATTCCCTGCCGCCACCAATTGTCCCGGACGCCTTGCGAGATTTTAGCACCCTGACGATTATAGCCGTAGAACGGCAGGGTAAAATCCTGAAAATATTGTTGTCTTTGTGCTGCCGTTTTAGACCGGATCTCATCAAATATGGGTATTGGTATTCCCTGGGGGTTGCTTTCGGTTTTCGCCAGGAGCGGTGTCGTTGCACTGATGAGCACCGCTTTGGCTACCCGGCCTTTGCCATGTTTTGCGACATAACGGATCACTTCACCGCCGCCGGTCGAATGACCGACATGGATAGCGTTTTTCAGATCAAGGTGTTTTACGAGTTCGGCCACATCGGCTGCATAAGTGTCCATGTTATGTCCGTTGGCGGTCTGGGTCGACCTTCCGTGCCCTCGTCGATCATGGGCGATCACCCGGAAACCGTGTTGCAGAAAAAACATCATTTGCGCATCCCAGTCATCGCTTGATAAGGGCCAACCGTGGTGGAAGAAGATGGGTTGCCCCGTTCCCCAATCCTTGAAATAGATCTCGGTTCCGTCCTTGACTTTGATCGTGTTCATTTTTTTAAGTTTTAAAGATTATCGTAAATAGGAATACCCGTCACGGGGGATACATAAAAACACTGCGCGTAGTGTAGAGTTTGGGAAGTGCGGATAGAATAGAGTTGGGGAAGTGCGGATAGAAGGATGCCGAAGGTAAGATTTTTTCCATATATTCATTCATCAATTCGAACTGCACATGAAGCATATTATTTTATCTACAAGTGTTCTATTTTGCCTGGTCGCGGCGGTACATGCCCAGCGGCCTGCGGGCGGGGAAGGTGGGGCGGGCGCAAAGCCCGCGGCGTCGATTGCGGCGGTCACCCAGAATCTGAAAAAATTTGATGGTTTCTATCCTTTCTATTATGATGACAAGTCTGGGAAGGTTTATCTGGAGATTGACCGGTGGGGTCAGGAGTTCCTTTATTTCAGCAGTTTGCCGGAAGGGATCGGGAACGGCGGTGCGGAGCGGGGGCAGGCTTCGGCGGTGATCGCGAAGTTCGTGCGGATGGGGCCGAAGGTTTTCCTCCTGCAGCCGGATTATGAGCATCGGTCGGTGAACGGGAGTGCGGATGAAAAGCGCGATGTTGCGGACGGGTTTTCGCAGTCGGTGTTGTTTGGCTTTGCGCCGGTGGCGTTGGAGGGGGACAAGGCCCTCGTCGATCTGACACCTTTCATCGTGCGGGATGCGCTGCATATCGGCGAGAATATCGGGTCGGGGCGGGGGAATCCGGGGAGCGCTTTTGCGGCGGCAGCGGCGGGAAACCGCGGCGGCGCGGCGGGGGGCGGCTATCGGCCCGATGAGAGCAGGTCGGCAGTCTATACCGACAACACGAAGAATTTTCCGAAGAATACGGAATTTGAGGCGCTGGTAACGTTCACGGGGAGCGGCGGTGGTGGCGGCCGGCGGGCGGGTGTGGCGCCG
>DATMLR010000086.1:0-3058 GCA_035570015.1 Puia sp. | reverse complement strand
GGGCGCTTGGGGGAAGGGTTTGGACGATCGAAGGTTCGGCCGCGGTTGCGGAGCGGGCGGTGGGGCATCTGGCGGAGCTTGGTTTGGAAGGTGTGGAGGTAGTAACCGGAAATTTTGATGTCGTCTTAGCGCCGTTGTTGGGGCGGACGGGGCCGGTGGACCTGGCGTTTGTGGATGGCAATCACCGCTGTGAGCCGACGCTGCGCTATTTCGATATTCTAATGCGTCACTCGGGCGTGTCTTCGATGCTTATTTTTGACGATATTCACTGGAGCGCGGAGATGGAGCGGGCCTGGGCGGAGATCAAGGCGGATCCCCGGGTGATGATGACGATCGATCTGTTCTTTCTGGGTCTGGTTGTGCGGCGGGATGAATTCAAGGTAAAGCAGGATTTTACGATCCGGTTTTAGGGATTATTGTGTAACTTTTTGATTCGTATGCGAAGAAGTTTTACAGGGCCGTTCTGGGTGTTGCTGGTTTTCGGTATCCTGCAACTACTTATAGACTCGACCATTTTGCATTCTTTTTTTGAAAGCAATCTTAGTGCATCCGCGCAATCGTTGTTATCGCCAATGCTTATGGTGAGAATATTCATATGGCCGTTGATATCCATGGCGGAAGCGTTGGTGTACTGGCTGATCCGGCGACGGAACAGTTTCAGGGCGTTGTCGTGGGCACACATAGTGATATACATTCTGGCATTTTTATTGAATATTTTCTTCGCGACGGTGATGGGCATGTACTTCCGGAACACCGATTCGGCGTCCGAATACCGGATCAATCGGCTGATCAGGATGCATGAGCAGCAATATATTTTTTGGGCTCTTGTGATCCTTGCCCACCTGGCATTTGTGGCGATGCTGGCCAATTGCCTCCGAAAGCCCGAGCTAGTGGCGACGAAAGGGGATGGCAGGGAGAATATCTTAGACGATGTGATCTTATGACGAATTTACCCGCTGAATTGCTTTCTTCGCTTGATGGGCTGCCCGGGTTTGACCGAATTGTATTTGAATCGATTCATCGGTCGGGCGGCCAGGTGACTTCGATCCGCGTCAATCCGGGGAAGCCCGGGGATCGGGCGGCAGGATGCGAACCGGTACCCTGGTCTTCCTTTGGGTACTATCTGCCGGAGCGGCCTTTGTTTACCTTCGACCCGCTGTTTCATGCAGGGGCATATTATGTGCAGGAGGCCTCGAGTATGTTCCTGGAGCAGGCGCTGCGGCAGACGACCGATCTATCGGGGCCGTTGCGCGTCCTGGACCTCTGTGCGGCGCCGGGGGGAAAGTCGACGCTTTTGGAGTCGTTGTTAACCGCGGGGAGTCTACTGGTCAGCAATGAGGTGATTCGGAGCCGGGCGAATATCCTCGAAGAAAATATTATCAAATGGGGCGGTGCAGGTGTTGTGGTGACGAGCAATGACCCGCATGATCTTGGCCGGCTGGAAAACTATTTCGATGTCATCCTGGTGGATGCGCCATGCAGCGGGAGCGGGTTGTTCCGGCGGGAACCGGAGGCGGTAAAGGAGTGGAGCATGGACAATGTAAGGTTGTGTTCGCAGCGCCAGCGGCGGATTCTGGCGGACAGTTGGCCGGCATTAAGACAGGATGGGTTACTGATCTATTCAACCTGCTCTTATTCGCGGGAGGAAAATGAAGATATTGTGGATTGGATGGTAGAAGAACTTGGAGCGAAGGGGTGCCGGTTGGAAGTGGTCCCGGAGTGGAAGATCGTGGAGACGGAGGGCCTGGCGGGAGCGTATGGGTATCGGTTTTACCCGGACCGGGTTCGGGGGGAAGGGCTTTACATGGCTTGTTTGCGCAAGTTGGGGGGGGCGGCGTTTGCGGCTTCCCGTAAGAAGGAGAGGTTGGGGTCTGCGTCATCCGGTAAGAAGGGGTCCCTGGAACTGCTGTCGGGAAAGGAAGCCAATCAACTCGGGAACTGGGTGCGGGCGGATCGGGGGCTGGCCTATTTTCGTCATGCCGAATTGATCCATGCGATCCCAGAACCGCTGCTGCCGGAACTCTCGGTCCTGCAATCCGCCTGTTATTTGCGGCGGGCGGGAGTGCCGCTTGGAAAATGGTCGGTAAAAGAGTTTATTCCGGAGCACGATCTGGCGATGAGCACGTTGGTTCTTCCGGGCTTGCCGGCCGTGTCTTTGTCCAGGGAACAAGCTTTATCCTATCTGCGGAAAGATGAACTGCCAGTGGAGAGTGATTATCGCGGCTGGATGCTGGTTAAATATGGGGGTATGAATCTGGGATGGATAAAGGTGTTACCTGGAAGGATCAATAATTATTATCCCAAAGAGTGGCGGATACTCCGGCGGGAACCATGAAGAGGTGCTATCTTTGTAGGGTTTGAACAAATCATTTGCCATGCGATCGTTGGTCACCGTCTTTTTCCTGTTCATTGTATTGCGGGTGCGGGCTCAGTCCGATGAATTGATCATTAAGGGGCAAACGGGGGGGCTTTACCTGGAGCATGCCGTGCTGGCAAAAGAGACGTGGTATAGTGTAGGGAGGATGTATAATGTGGATCCGAAGGAACTGGCGGCGTATAATCATCTGACGTTTGCGCATTCCCTGGTGACCGGGGAGGAACTGAAGGTTCCGCTGACGTCCGGGAATTTCTCTCAGGATGAGAAGAAAATGGCGCGGGAGAGTCTGGTGCCGGTATTCCATATCGTGCAGGAGAAGGAGTGGTTGTATCGGATCAGTGTGAATCACAATAAAGTTCCGATCCCGGTGCTGGAGAAGTGGAATCAAGTGACGGGGGATGAGGTGCATGCGGGTTTGCATATGATCGTGGGATATTTAAAGGTGAAGACGGCGTTGTCGGCGTTGGCGAAAGGATCGGTTCCGGTGGCGGACAGTGCGGCGAAGGCTCCGTCGGGTGGCAAAATAGCTAAGGCGGTCATGCCTCCGGCCGAAAGTCAAGGAGAAGGCGCTGGAAAGGAGAAGATGGATTCCGCAGTTGTTCCGGCTCCGGCGGTTGCGGCGGCGGCGCAGCCGCCGCGTGTGTCGAGTCCTGCACCGGCGGCGCCTGTTGCTTCGGTGTC
>DATMLR010000085.1:0-12576 GCA_035570015.1 Puia sp. | reverse complement strand
GGGGAGATCGGCGGCATTGAGCAGATAGTCATATTCCCCGCCGGAATAGTATGGCCGGAGGACGTAAAGGAAATTACCGATATCAAAGTCATCCGGCTGGACGTTAGCTTCCTTTAGTTGAGCAGTGTAAACGTCGCGGAGATAGGCATAGAAACTGTTGAAGCCGGGTGCAATATCCGGGTGAGCGGCAATCCATGGATAGTAGCGATGCAGTGCATTCGATATCGCGACATACTCGCTGCGTCGAAAGGTCTCGTCGTGCTTTTTCCACAGCGTGAGGAGGAGGCTGATCAGGCTTTCCTTTTTTTCGGTATCGGGTGCTTCGCCCTTATCGAGCCGGAACGGGTTGAACCGGATGGGTTGCTGTTCGGTATAGGCAAAATATTGTCCTTTGAGCAGCGAACACAACCGGCGATAACTTCCCCCGATATCGATGATCACGATGTGCGCGCCATGGTCGAAATAGGAGCGGACCATCAGCAGCATGAGGTAGGTCTTACCGCCGCCGGAACCGGCCAGCACTGCCTTGTTCAGGTTATTGATCCATTGCTTGCGTTTTGGGTCATCCGAAATGTCGGCGTTGACCGGCCGGCCGCTTTGGCGGACGCAGACGCGGATGCCAAAACCAGCGCTGGAATCGGATTCAAACCGATCCTTGATCAGAAAACAGGCGGCTTGTTCCAGGAAGCCGATTAGACTATCCTGCAGCGGAAGTTGATCCGCGTTTCCCGGTATCCCGGCATACCACAACTGCGGCGCACCGACTGTCTCCAGCCGGGGGGTAGCCGCCATTCGGCCAATCGCTTCGCAGACCCGTTGTTTAAGTTCAGGAAGTTTCTCCGGTGATTCCGGCCATGCGACAATATGGATATGGGTACGAACCGGTCTCAGCTGCCCAGCCGCTGCCGTTTCGAGGAATCGCTCAACATCATCGCGGGCCCGGAGGTTTTCGCGGGCATAGCCGGAAACCGAGTTAAGACGCTTCAGTTTTCTTTCGAGATCGGAAAGAAGCTTTGCCCTGTCCGGTACGGCAATAAAACAATTCACCACATGCTCGGCCTCCAGCATCGGCCCCAGCCAGGCGGCGGCGCCGATAGGAAGCGTCGTCGAAGCTGTGGAGTACGGATGAAAACGGGTCCAGGGACTGCACTGTTCCGGCAGTTGTTCCGCATCGGCAAGCGTGTAGATGACGCATGACCGGTCCAGCACCCACAACTTGTCTTTTTCAAAGGCGACATCGCCGAGCACTGGAAAACGGTTCGGCGGATTAAGGGTGCAATATTGCTGGATTACCCCCGGCGTGTTCCGGTCACTCTTTAATTCAGCTGCGGAAAGCCGCCGGATTTCACAGAGTTTACTGCTCCGGACCGTGTATTCGAATTGGGCGACTTGTTCAAGGAAGCTACTCCTGATCTTTTCGTCCAATAAGGTTGAAGGGACAAAGTGCCGGCGCAAGAGTGCCGAACTTCCCCAGCTGATAGGCTTCGTCGCAGGGGACCAGGTGATAAAGAAATAGGTCTTATGTTCATAGTAAGCGCGGCCGGTGAAATGCGCGTCGCTGCATCCGGCCAGGAAAGAGCGCTCCTGGCTGTCCGCCGCCGGTTCCCATCGCCGGCGCCAAAACCTATCCTGTTGAAGAAAGGTGCTGCCGGCCGGGAGCAGGCTGATCGCCTTGACAAGGGTCTGGTTAAGGCCGTCATAGGTTTCGGGCGACTGATGGCAACCTTGGAAAGTCACTTCGAGGCCGATTGTGATGGCGCCGCAGAGGTTCGAAATTATTCCTTCGTCGGAGATCTCCGCGATCGACCGAGGGTTTCTATACTCGATACGTGAAGGCACCTGCCGCCGCGCGCTTGCCTTCTGCAAACCATCGACTCCATATTTACGGCTGAATGCAACACAAGTCGAAAAGAGACCAGCCCCTGACCCCATGGCGAACGCGACACAGATCCAGGACGGAACATGGCAGCAGTACAAGACAATAAAAAGAAACAGATCAGCGATCAGACCCGCGGCCGCGATCAGGATGTATTGGCCTTTTAATCCCTTGAATTGGATCGGCCGACCGATCGCCCGGTGGATAGGATAGACACTTGTTGTCATAACCGATACTTTTAAAGCCCAAAAAAGGATTGAATGATCAGGGCGACCACGACCAGGAAGACGCAGGACCCGAACCATGCGGCAGCGGCCCGGTTCATTTCTTCCCGGTGACCGCTATTCCAAAGGACGAACACCCTGATCGCCCCCACAAGCCCCACGAGCGCGCCTATTGCGTACATCAGCTGGGTCCCGGTCTGAAAGTAAGATCGGATAAGCGTGTTTGCCTGGTTGATGCCATTATTGCCATCAGCGGTTTGTGCCTCCGTCCGGCTGATCGTTACCATCACGAGGATCGTCGTCGCGAGCCGTTTTCTCACCCATGCGAGCAGTTGCTTCCGGTAAAGAATGGCCACAAGCGAGGCATAGTATAGAAGTACGACTACGCCGACGGTCGAAAAAAAAGTATTCCAGGAAATTTGCCGCAACATCGTGTATCGTTTTTTGTGTGATGAAATTTGAACGATACAAATATGGAAGGATCTTATTGCGGCAGTTGTATACTTAACAGTTCCTATACAAAAATTTATTTTTGCGGAAATTTGGGCCGCCTGTTGGCCCGGCCATTTTCCTTTATTTCTTCATTTCGATCACTAAGGCTGGTTTCGAGGCGATAAAGGAACTTCAATGAACCCCGCCGCCGGATATTTGCGCCTAGTTGTTCCCAGTTTTGCAGTGGAAGTCCCGAAAACCTCCGCATCCGGTCCATAACATCCTCTTGGGTGTCGCCCGGAAAAACCCTACTCGCATGTACGGCCAAACCGAGTTCCACGATATCCGTCTCCGTGGCATTAATGTCCGCCGGTTTTTCTTCCGGTTCGGGCAATGCCGACAGATGATCCCCCCACCATGATACGATCAGGGTTACATCTGATGTCAAGGTCACATTCCCAGATAAGGTCATTGGCGCAAGTTGGCAAATATTCGTCAACCGCCCAATTGATATAAGTCAATTAAATTATTTTCGCGCGTACCTGGCTCGCACCCGGCTAAGGGTTTCCGCCTTCATATTCAGCCAGGACGCCAGTGCCCAAAGGGCTATCCGCTGCACCATTTCAGGATATTTGGCAAGTACGATTTTATATCGCTCGGCAGCCTCATATTTTCTAAGGATACGCGCGTGGTCATGGAAAGTCACCAGATACTTCTCCAGCAATTCGCTGGCAATGAAGGCGAACTCATGAAACGTGCGTTTGGCGTAGTCGTACTGATCTTTGGTAATAAAATATAGTTCCCCCGCCTCTTCGGCGACGATCCGGTCCTCGCTCGGGAGTTGCCGGTAAAAGCTCCCGATCGACACGACGGTTTCGTTATTCCAAAAAAACCAGTCATTGACCTCCTTCTTATTCACCATATAATAGCACCGGAGAAAGCCCGTCTTTATAAAGTACAGGTTACGATTGACTTCGTCAAAGTCTAAAATAAGTTCATTCTTTTCAACCCGGCGAAACTGCACCACGCTAGCGAGGTATTCAATACAGGCGGGTGACAGGGGGAAAATCTGGTTGAGAAAAGCAAGGATCTCTTCCATGCGGGATAAGGTTTTGATGAGAAATTATTTAAATCGAATTTATGAAAGCCGATACAAATAATTTGATTAAATGTCCACCGTGAAAACACCTTTTTTTAATTGGCTAAGTGTTTTTTTAAACTTTATTCACGCTCATAGTCAAATTCAACACGCTCATTGCCTAAAAGTGCACACTTATTCAATCCTGCAAAAAAACATTTATTTTTCTCTAGGATTTTTCAAATAGAATTATTTATTTCGTCAGACGATCAATCGATACCCACCTTCCTCCTCTGAATAGTTTCCTGCCCTCCTGGTAAAGAATCATTTGACCTTTCACCCGAAAACCTCTTGCTACCATGAGACACTTGCTCCTTTCCGTGCACATCATGTTGCACGCCCTTTTCCGACGACTTCACCTGTCTTCGCTCCATTAACAATTTGTATAGCAATTTACCGACAGTAGATAACTACTGAAATCCAAGCTTATGTCTTGTAAACTGGCCGCGTGCCTGACGGTGGGACTTTGTCTTGCCCTTACGGCTACCCATGCCCAAACCGTCGATTCCGCCATCGACAAGGTGACGAATTTTCCAGCCAAACTGTTCAGCCGGATCAGTGGTCAGACCGCCGGCCTGAACCAGCAGCTGACGCGACAGACCGAGAAGTATCTGCAAAAGATGGCCCGGAAGGAGACCAAACTCAGAGCGCAATTGTATAAAACGGATTCCGCCAAGGCAGCGGCGTTGTATCCCAACGATCCGCAACAGCAATATGCGGCGTTGATCGCGAAATTCAAGCAGGACAGCTCCCGCGTATTCAGCTCGATGGGCCCCGAATATCTGCCGCATGTCGACTCGCTGAACGGCATGCTGGGTTTTCTTTCGAAGAACCCGACTCTCCTGAAGGGTGGCATTCCGGAACAGGCACAGGTTCAGGCGGCGCTGGCCCAGGTTCAGCAGCTGCAGGCTAAGCTCCAGCAGGCGGATGTGATCAAACAATTCATCCAGGCCCGCAAAGCGCAGATCCAGCAATACCTTTCTCAATATACTCAACTACCATCCGGGGTCAGCAATACCCTGCAAGGCTATAACAAGGAAGCCTATTATTATGCGGAACAGGTCCGGGAATACCGGCAGATGCTCAATGACCCCGATAAGATGATGCAGACGGCGCTGGGCCTTTTGCAAAAACTTCCCGCATTCAACAGCTTTATGCAGAAGAACAGTTTTCTAGCAGGGCTGTTTAGCGTCCCGGCCGGATACGACAACCCTCAGGGCCCCATAGGCTTCCAAACCCGCGACCAGGTTATGTCCATGATCCAAAGCCAGGTCAGCCAAGGGGGTAGCAACGGCGCCGCAGCGATCCAGAACAGCCTCAACACCGCAAAACAGGATATCAGCAATTTACACAATAAGCTCAGCAGCCTCGGCGGCGGCAGCGGCGGTATGGACATGCCGAACTTCAAACCGAATGACCAACGGACCAAGACTTTCTGGAAGCGCCTGGAATACGGCACCTATTTTCAGACGACCCCGGCGACAACCTACTATCCGAGTTACAGCGATCTGGGGTTGACGTTGTCCTACAAGCTGGGGCACCAGAACATGATTGGCGTCGGCGCCAGTTACAAACTAGGCTGGGGCGTCCCGATTCAACACATCGCTTTATCCAGCCAGGGCGTTGGTTTGCGCTCCTTCATCGATATTCATGTTAAAACAACGTTCAGCCTGACGGGCGGATATGAACTCAATTACTTGACGCCGTTCAGCAGCTACCAGGATATCCGGCTGCTGAGTCGCTGGACACCCAGCGGGCTGATCGGAGTGACCAAGACGGTATCGATGAAAAGTACAGTTTTCAAAAAGACCCAGCTGAGCCTGCTGTGGGATTTCCTCAGCTATGAACAGATCCCGCGGACACAGGCATTTGTCTTCAGGGTGGGCTATAGTTTTTAACGATCATACAAGTACGTCATGCATACGATCAAAATCTCTGCCTTCATTTTGTTGATTTCAGTTGTTCAACGGTGTTATGCACAAGACACCACCAATACGATCGGCAATGTATCCATCGCTTCGCCGACCGCAGCCTCCCTGGGAAAATACGGCGATTTTCCGGTCAGCTACAATACCGGTCTTCCTCAGATCAGCATCCCCCTCTATACAGTAAAGGCTGGATCCCTCAGCCTGCCGATCAGCTTGAGCTACCACGCCTCGGGCCTGAAAGTGCAGGAGGAGGCGAGTTGGGTGGGAGCGGGATGGGCTCTTAATGCCGGAGGCTGCATTACCCGAACGGTAGTTGGAGCGGCGGATGACCAGGGACTGGGCGGTTTCAACATCTGTACCAACGGCCACTATAGCAGTTACGGGTACAGCAGCTATCTGTTTATTTATGATCCCGGTGCAATTGGCGCGGCCTATGACGGCTACTGGCCCGACGACCATAATTTTGAAACGGGGGTTAAGGATGCCGAACCGGATCTTTATTTCTTTAATTTCGGTGGTTACAGCGGTAAATTCTATTTCAACGACGACCGGACGCCCATTTTTGTCCCCGAAGAGGATTTCAAGATAAGTACCACCCTGGCGACTGGGTCTGGTCAAGTAGGCTTTCAGGGATTTGTCATCACCACGCCGGACGGAGTGAAATACTATTTCGGGATGATAGGAAATTACAGCGACACGGTCAAACCGATCGAGATCAGCATCCCTTCCTCCGTTCAAAATGGACCCGCCAATTCGAACATGGCTGTCTCGTCCTGGTTCCTGAATAAAATCGTTTCTGCCGACGGCATGGACTCCATCACGTTAGCCTATGCCACGGAACAATTTAGCGAGTACTCTTTATCCATGTTTCCCATCACCAATCTCACTAGTGGCCTCAACATTAATCCTGCGGCAGGGGGCTATGGACTGATCAAAACATTTATACAGGGGGTGCGGTTGACGGCTATCAACTTCCCCAATGGGCAAATAAGCTTCACCCCGTCTGGGAACCCCCGGTCCGACTTGGGCGGATATTCCAACCAGGCCTTTACGGATCAGGCCAATACCCTTACAGGCAGCAACCTTTATCCCTCTTATTCCCTGGGCAGTATCGAGATCAGCAATAACAGTGGATTTTGCCAGAAGGACAGTCTTTACTACGACTATTTTCACGACAATGTCAATAACCTGAATGGACAATTGAGCAGTTACTCGAACTATAATATTCAGACCGATACCTACCGGCTGCGGCTGGACAGTGTAAAGGAAACTTCCTGCGACGGAACATTGAGTGTGCCGCCGTACAAGTTCAGCTATTATTCCGAGCTGGTGCCGAGGAAGCTGAGCTTTGGCCTGGATCATTGGGGGTTTTATAACGGAGTTACAAACAACCAGTGTTTGATCCCTACCTATAGTTTGACCAGTGGAACGGGTGTTCCGGTGCAGGCCTTTGTGGGTGCCAATCGCGATGCCAGCTGGCCGGCGATGCGGGGCGGCGGGCTCAATAAAATCACCTATCCTACGGGTGGGTATACGAATTTTACTTTTGAACCGAATACCACCTGGGTAAACTCTACGCAGTATGTGCCTACCCAGGTAGACGCACCTTCCGCAGGCTATAGCTCGAATGACGGGATAGGCAATCCGGACACTTCATACCTGACGTCGGTAGGGAATAGCTATCAGGTCATCGTTACGAACACCAGTCAGGGAGGCACCGGCTACCTGAATATTTTTCCGGTCGGGAACAATAACGCGCTCTTCAGTTCCGGTACGGTGGCGCTTAACCTGTCCGATACCTTTTCTACTATTTTGCCGGCGGGAAACTATTTGGTCGTGCTGACCAAAAATGATGCGCTAAATGGTTATGGTGTTTCTGCCATCATCAATGAGCTCATCCCGCTATACGATAACGGCAATGATACCGTAGGTGGGTTGAGGATCAAATCCATCACCAATTATGACGGGGTATCACCAGACAGTGTTGTGACCAACTATACCTATAACACCGAATGGGGTGGCACGCATTCTTCCGGCATCCTGTACAGCCGGCCGGTCTATGTGCGGAAAATTCGAAATGATGTTTATGGCTGGATATACGAGCCAATCAACGGAACGCCGGGTTGTCAAGGTGGTACGCCAAGTTATTATATTTCGCCGACCAGCATCAGCCCCCTATCCACCGTCCAGGGCAATCACATCGGTTACAACGAGGTGAATGTCTCCCAGCCCGGGAATGGCTATACTACCTATCAGTATTATGGTTCGGCCTATTGGGATAACATCATCTCGGACGTGTGCACTCGGACCATGTACCTGCCTACCTGTACAACAGCCATCCCCAATTTCCCCGCACCGCCCGAACCCTATGAGCCGATGCGTGGAGAATTGCAATACGTCGGCCAATTCAATCAGGCGGGGCAGGACCTTAAAGATGTCAGCTATACTCCAGTTTACGTATTCGACTCACTGTTGACCCCCGGACTACGATACATAACTGTACCCGGAGAATACTCCTTGACGGCCTATAGCCTGCAATCGGCCAAAAAAGTGCAGACCACCACTGTTTCCACTACGTATGACCCCACCAGTTCGAATTACGTCTCGGCCACTTCGACGGTTTACTATGGCAGTTTATATCATCATCAACCGACCCGGCAGGTGACCACGACTTCCACAGGGGACAGCCTGGCCACTAACACGGTCTACTCTATGGATTTGCAAGTGCCTTCCTGCAACGCCATTCCGGACAGCCTGCCTTACTATATAAATACGGTAGATGCGGACACGAGTATGTTCTTCAGTGACATCGGCATCCCTGCCGCTTCGAATTGGGAGGGTAGGCTGGATACCTTTTCCAATCTGCGCCGCCATGTCAGTCTGGCCCGGGTAAAATTCCTGAATTACCGCCTGCGAAGCTTTTCGGGAGCTGGCAATTTGGTGGCCTCCTGCCACGCGACCGCGGAGGCGTCAGCCGACACCCTGCTGAAACCGGTTCTTCGCATGCAGGATGAATTCGATATTACCGCAATAGAGGTCTCGCAATGGCGGGATAACCTGCTGCTGCATTCGACGTTCAATAAGTACGATACTTCGCTTAGCCCGGTGGGCGTTGTGTATCCCGACCGAACGCAACTCGTCAACCTGCAGGCCGCGTCTACTTCCTTTACACCGGTCGCGGTATCGGGGAGCACGCTTACCAGGGACAGCCGCTATCTCGATGAAACCGTCTATCAGTTTAGCAATGGCAATCCGCAGCAGGTGACACCGCATAGCGGCGTGACGGCGGCCTACATCTGGGATTACCTGAATCAGGAGCCGATCGCCAAGGTCTCCGGTGCAGCGGTTAATCAGGTGGCCTACACCAGTTTTGAAGCCAGTGGCGGCGGCAGCTGGACGATCCCTTCCGGGGGGATAGATAACAGCAATTCCATTACCGGAAGCAGAAGCTACAATCTTACCAACGGCGGCGTCAGCCGGTCCGGGCTCAGCAGCTCGACCACTTACATCGTTTCCTACTGGAGTAAAACCGGCAGCGCCTATACTGTGACTGGGAGCACGGGTGATATCCAGGGTAAGACAATTACGATCAATGGCGCCACGTGGACCTATTTTGAGCACACGGTAACGGGCGTATCGACTGTCACGATCACTGGCAGCGGTGATATCGATGAATTGCGCCTCTATCCATCCGGAGCGCTGATGACTACCTACACATATACTCCGCTAGTAGGGATGACCAACCAGTGCGATGTCGATAACCGGGTAAGTTATTATACCTATGACGCCCTTGGGAGATTGAAGTATATCCGCGACCAGGACGGGAATATCGTCAAAACGATCGATTACCATTACATGAATCAATAATGCGCTCAAGCAAAAATTTTGATATGAAGCTTGCATTCCACTATATCCGCCTGTTATCAGCCCTTGTGATGATGGTGTCGTCGCTGCCTTTACAGGCCCAATCCGTCAGCATCACCGGCCCCAACTGTGTGATCCCGGGGCCTACCTATATTTACAACATTACCGGTCCCTGGCAGCCCGGTTCCACCGTTCGGGTGTGCGTGACTGGGGGCAAACTGGTCGATTCCGGGGCTACGTGTGCAGGCGGCACCGGCATTCTTTCCTTTGTCCGCGTGCAGTGGGATTCCGGGGGACAAACTTCCGCGACAATTGCGGTGACCTCTTCACTGGGTAATACTTCCTTATCGGTCAGTCTGACAAAGCCGCTATCCGGAGGGCAGATAAATACCTCCGTTGCCCGTCAATCCCTGGATACGGCCGGCACGCCGATGGCACTGACCGTTTCTTCTCCTGCTGGTGGGGCGTGCCAGCCGGCCTATGCCTATCAGTGGCAGCAGTCGGCCGACAACGTGACCTGGGTCAACGTTGCGGGTGCTACCGGGGCTCAGTTCAACTTCACGGGTCCAATTACCCGGACTGTTTATTTCAGGCGGGCCGTCAGTGACAATGCGGCGGGTGTCCAGGCCTATTCCAATGTGGCGGTCGTACTGGTGACGAAAGCGTCGGCCACTCTTGTTAACCCTCCAACTACCCAACCATGAGCCTTGATCCTTTTTTCCGTCGATCGCTTGTCATGGTGTTCCTGTTTGGCGGCTGGTTGGAAAGTTCCGGGCAATCGATTAGCGGTACGACCTGCGTGGCGGCCGGGTCCCAAAATCAATATACGCTTTCCGGCACCTGGACGAGCAGTACCTTGACCTGGTCGGTGACGGGCGGTACGATCAACGGGTCTTCCAGCGGCACCGATCTGACCCAGATCACGGTGACCTGGGGCGGAAGCGGCACGGGAACTGTGAGCGTGGCGACTACCAGCCCAACCGATAATTACAATTTGAGTGTCACGATTTATGCGCCGCTGACTCCCGGAGCCTTCACCGCCGGTGCCGGACAGGGCATTCCTTACAATACGACACCGGCGACCATTACTTGTGCGACTCCAACTGGCGGGTATTGTACGCCAAGCTATTTGTACCAATGGTGGTATTCCACCGATCAGAACACATATAACCCGGTCTCTGGCGCAACGGGTTTAAGCCTCAATTTCGGGAGCACGACCCTGACGCAGACGACCTATTATGTGTTGGAAGTCGTAGACAACTATACCAGTCTCGTCGCCTGGTCTTCGGTCGCAGCCGTTTATGTCTGGCCGTCGGGGAAATCGGGTGTAATCGCCGGTTACACCTGCATGACGACGGGAACACAAGATGAGTATACGGTGAGCTGCAACAGTTGCACCGGCAGCACCATCATGACCTGGTCGGTGGCAGGTGGAACGATCAGCGGTTCTTCCAGCGGCAGCGGGCTGTTCCAGGTCCCAGTAAACTGGAGCAGGTCCGGCACCGATACCGTCAAAGTGATTACCTCCGGTCCTTCCGACACCTTCAGTCTGGCCGTCAGCTCCTGCCCGGCCCTATCCGGCGGGACCATAACAAACGGGGGAAGCCAGACCATCAATTACAATACAACACCGGCGAACATCGTCTGTAGCGGTGCGAGCGGCGGAAATTGTTTTCCAGAATATTATTATCAATGGGAGAGTTCCACCAATGGTACCACCTGGCAAAATGTCTCCGGGGCCACCAGCTTGACGCTCAATCTAAGCGCAACGAACCTCACCCAAACGACCTATTATGTGTGCGAGGTGAACGATCCCATCATCAATACCGTCGCCTACTCTACCACCGCGACGGTGACCGTCTATCCGCAACTCGTATCCGGACCGATCACCCCGGCGTCTCAAACCATTGTCTCTGGTACGGCCCCTGCCACCCTTAACAGCAACAGCTCCGGCGGTAGCGGCAGCTTTACCTACCAATGGCTATCGGCCTCCCCGTCGGGCGGCTCTTATACGCCCATCAGCGGCGCGACCAGTGCCACCTATACGCCGCCTGCCCTGACAGCGCCGATGTATTACGATGTGGTCACAACCAGCAATGGAGTGTCGGTGACCTCCCTGCCTACAGCTGTTCTGATCTATCCGCCGCTGGCCGCGGGTGCCATTGCTCCGGGGAGCCTGATGCTGGCTACAGGAACAGGCCCTGGCCTTATGACCTCTGATAAGGCAATTGGGGGCAATGGCATCTATCATTACCAGTGGCAAAGCTCCACGAACGGCACTACGTTTAGTAACATCAGTGGCGATACCACGCTGACCTATAACCCGGGGACCCTGACGGCTAACACCTGGTACGAGGTCGCGGTGACGTCCAACAGCCAAACGGTCTATTCAGCGGCGGTGGAAATGACCATCGGTACCATAAACACCGACCTGAACTATGTGCGGACCCGGACGCTTTCCAGGCCCGGCGTGACGGACACCGTTACGGCGGATGGGTTGACTAACCCCTCTGATGTACAGCAAAGTACTGCCTACTTCGATGGGCTGGGGCGGTCCATTCAATCAGTGGCTAAGCAGGCCAGCCCGCTCCAAAACGATATGGTCAGCTTCCAGGTCTACGATCCCTATGGCAGAGAGACGACTAAATATCTTCCCTACACATCGCCAGCTAATAATGGGATATTCAAGACAGATCCCATTAACGAGCAAAGCAACTTCAGCAGCGCGCAATATACCGGGGAGCAATATTACTATGGCCAAACGGCTTTTGAGCCTTCCCCACTAAACCGCGTGAGCGAAGCCTTCGCTGCCGGAAACAGCTGGGTTGGGGGCAACCGTGGGGTCAGCCAGCAATATGAGGTCAATGGTACAGTCGACAGCGTAGTAATCTGGACGATCCCTTCAGTTCTGGAAAGCCTACCGGTCAATTCAGGTAGCTATGCTGCCGGTTCGCTATATAAGAACGTGACCACTGATGAGGCCGGACACCAGGTGGTTCAATATACCGATCTGCAAAACCATGTGCTCCTAAAGAAAGTACAAGTCGCAGGTTTGCCACTCGCTGGCCCCAGCGGCGGCTGGCTAAACACGTATTATGTTTATGATACAATCGG
>DATMLR010000084.1:0-7529 GCA_035570015.1 Puia sp. | reverse complement strand
TGGATACAGGAACCGTCGCGGGTCGGGTAATCGTCGCCATATACCGTCATCTGCGGGAGTTTGCCGATCGCGGTCTGGGTGATGGCGGGCACGAGGTTGGCCGGCCGGCCGATCGGCATCTCGCCGATCAGGATGCTGGGGTGTGCTCCGACCGGGTTGAAATAGCGTAGCAGGATACACTTGGTGCGCGTTGTCGCCTTGGAGAATTCGTTGATGATCTGCTCACCCATTTGTTTGGTATAGCCATACGGTGATTCCGCCGGCTTTGGCGGAGTGAGTTCCGTAACGGGGATCACGTCCGGATTGCCGTATACCGTACAGGAAGAGGAGAAAACAAAATAAGGGATATCGAACTCCTGCACGCATTTTAGCAGGTTGATGAGCGAAAGCAGGTTATTCTCGAAATACATCAGCGGATGTTCGACCGATTCGCCTACCGCCTTGAAGGCCGCAAAATGTATTATCCCGGCAATATTCTCATTCTCCTGGAAGATGGCGAACGTATCGTCGTAATTGCACAGATCGACCTTGTAGTTCTTGATCTTTTTGCCGGTGATCTTTTCGACGCCCTCCAGTATCCGGGGGGATGAGCGGATGTTGTTATCGACGCAGATGACTTCAAACCCGCTGGCAACCAGGTCCACAATCGTGTGAGAGCCGATATAACCACAACCGCCGGTGACGAGGATCTTTTGCATAGCTATTGTTTATCCTGTTGAATAAGATTAATAAGGTATTGCCCGTAGCCGCTTTTCAGGAGGGGCTGTGCGATCTTCTCGAGCTGGATGGAATCAATGAAACCTTTCCTCCACGCAATCTCCTCAATACACGCAATTTTTATCCCCTGCCGCTGTTCGATGACCTGTACGAACTGTGTGGCCTGCATCAGCGAATCGAAGGTTCCGGTATCCAGCCAGGCCGTACCTCTGTCGAGGATCGACACCTTTAGCTTGCCCTGCCGCAGATATTCCCTGTTGACATCGGTGATCTCATATTCTCCCCTTGCCGAAGGCTTGAGTGATTTAGCGATCCCTACTACGGTATTGTCATAGAAATAGAGGCCCGGAACGGCAAAATTGCTTTTGGGTTTCGCGGGCTTCTCTTCAATGGAGATCGCGTTGTTGTCCGCATCGAATTCCACCACCCCGTATCGTTCCGGATCGCTCACCCGGTAGGCGTAAACGATCCCGCCGTCCGGCCGGGTATTCCTTTCCAGCTGCTTGCCCAGACCCGCACCGTAGAAGATATTGTCGCCGAGTACCAGCGCCACGTCGTCGCCGCCGATAAAGGATGCTCCGATGACAAAGGCCTGTGCGAGCCCGTTCGGGAGCGGTTGTTCCGCATAAGTAAAGGAAAGACCCAGCGCCGAACCGTCGCCGAACAATTTTGAAAACAGGGGAAGATCATGCGGGGTCGAAATGATCAGGATCTCCCGGATCCCCGCCATCATCAATGTAGATAAGGGGTAATAGATCATCGGCTTGTCATAAACCGGCATGATCTGCTTGCTGATGGCGTACGTGATCGGATGCAGCCGCGTGCCGGATCCACCTGCAAGAATAATTCCTTTCATAATTTCCACAAGTTAATAATAAAATAGACGATTGCTGCCAGGAGGGCACTGACGGGAATAGTCAATATCCAGGCCCAGAGCAGATTGATCGTGACACCCCATCTGACGGCGGAAAGACGTCGGGTCGCTCCGACGCCGATGATCGATCCTGTGATGGTATGTGTCGTGCTCACGGGTATCCCCAATTTCTCGGTCAGGAAGAGGGTCAATGCCCCGGCTGTTTCGGCGCTTACCCCTTCCAGCGGGGTCACTTTGGTGATCCGGGTGCCCATCGTCTTCACGATCTTCCAGCCGCCGCTCAGCGTTCCGAGGGCGATAGCGGTGAAGCTCGCCAGCGGCACCCACATATTCGCATCGATGAACTGCTTAAAGCTCATATCCTGCCCTTTCGACCGGCTGTACCAGATCATGGCTGCGCCGATGATCCCCATAACCTTCTGCGCGTCATTGCCGCCATGCCCCAGGCTCAGAAGACCCGAAGAGACCAGCTGCAACCGCCGGAACCAGTTATCGGCTTTGTACGGATTGGCGTGGCGGCAGATATTGATGATGACCAGCGTAATGACGAAACCTGCGACCATGCCGATCAGGGGCGCGAGGAAAATAAATAAAAAGGTGGGGATCACCTTGGCATAGTTGATAACCGCTTCACCATGGCGGCTGAATGCCCCGGCATGCGCCAGCGCGGCGCCCATGAACCCTCCCAGCAGCGTGTGGGAAGAGCTGGATGGGATGCCGCCCAACCACGTCAGCAGATTCCAGGTAATGGCGGCGATCAGCCCGGCGAAGATGACCTTCAGGTTGATAAAATCCTTATTGACCGAAGCGGCGATCGTATTGCCGATCTTGAATTCACCCACCACATAACGGGAAATAAAGAACGCGGCGAAGTTGAAGACAGCCGCCCACAGCACGGCCTGGAAGGGCGTCAGGACCTTGGTGGAAACAATCGTGGCAATGGAATTGGCGGCATCGTGAAAGCCATTGATGTAGTCGAATATCAACGCCAGGATGATAATAATGACCAGGAAACTCATAGGGGGCTACGCATATTTAATAATGATGGACTCGATCACGTTAGCGGCATCTTCACATTTGTCGGTAACGATTTCCATCACCTGGTAGATCTCGCGTTTCTTTATAACTTCCTTGGCATCGGGCTCGGTCTCGAACAGCCGCTCGATGCTGAGATCGAAAATGTCATCCGCCTGGTTCTCGATGCTGTTGACCTTTACCAGCGCATCGGTGATCCGCCGCATATTCCGCATATTCCGCAGTTCTTTAACCGCCAGCTGGATATGCGTGGTTCCCTGGTCGATCAGATCGGCCAGCTTCTGGATACCGATATCATTGGGATTGACGCGATAGAAGTTGATTTTTTTTGCGGTAGCGAAAATATAATCGCAGATATCATCCAGGGCGCTGGCCAGATAGTGGATATCCTCCCGGTCGAAGGGGGTGATGAAATTCCGGCCCAGCTCGGTAAAAATGCGGTGGGTCAGATCGTCATTGACGTGCTCCTGATCCTCTACCTGCGCGATCAGTGCGGCCCGTCTGTCAAAATCCGGCTCCGCGACGACCTCCTTCATCAGTTTACCCATTCTGCCGACGCTGTCCGCCACTTGTTCGAATAAGGAGTAAAAAACACGGTCTTTGGGTGTGAACAGTTGGAGGAAGGAGCTAAACGCCATGCGCAGAAATTTAAGATTTTGCGCAAAAATAGGGTTTGTCCACCACATTTGGTCCCTCCCCCCCGCCCCTATCTCCCTGCGGATTGAGGCTGTCCCACCGGTAGTGGCAGTCCTGATTGAGGCTGTCCCGCCAGGAGGCCAGGGGAGAAGCGCGCGGGCAGATTGATCGGATGTCCCGGGGGATGTCCGGGCGCCACCGGATCACCCAGCAGCGCCGCAATGGTAGCCGCCAACTGTTTCTGATAGACCTGGTCATGCGACTGCAGCTCACCGGCCGGGAGGATATCGGGGCCGAGCACCGCCATCCAGATCTCGCCGGAACCTTGCGCCCAGAAGCCATGTGTCGTCCACTTGTTGGGCTTCCAGCCCCGGCCATGGTCGGTGGTGATCAGGATGGTCGTACTGTCGCGGTAGAAAGGATCGGTTTGCACGAGATACCAGAGATCCGCGATCATCCGGTCGATATCGCTTATCTGTTGCAAGTAAAGGTCATATCGTGCCTGATGCGCCATTTCGTCGGTTTCTCCAAAACCCAGATAGAGGACCGACGGGTGATGTTGTTCGATATACTCCTTTGCCGTCAGAAAGGTGAGCAGGTCATGCCGGGTCTTGCTGTGGGGCATGGATGCCTGCACGCTGTCGATCAGGGTAGCCTCCGGATCGCCGTTCTCCGCCATCGGCGAATAGCCGCTGTTCACGGGCAGCCCGCTCCGGACCTGATTCAGGATATAGGGGAAGACATTCCAGGAAGTAAATACGGCTACTTTACCCTTGTATTCCTGGCTGTTGTTCAGGTATTCCAGTACATTGACGTGCGGGTTTTCCATGGGGAGATTGGGACTGTTGAAGGCATCGGTATGCCCCGTGAAGATCTCGTTATAACCGGGGTAGGAGATCTTGTAGAAATTCCGGACATTCATCTTATTCCCCAATAACCGGTTCCCATAAATCCGGCCTTCGCGGGCCACCGTGCTCCAGAAGAAGGGCATCAGCTTTTTTCTGCGGCCGGGTGTTGAACTGTCCCAATACATCTGGCGCGTCAGCCCGGTATCCCTCACATAGTCGGGGTTGGTGATGAGCAACGGATCGGCGCCGGTGAAGACTTCCTGCCACCGGAATCCGTCGATCGTGATGATAATTAGCTTTTTGGTTTTCGCCTGGTCGGCAAGCGAAGGCGGCGAGACCTGCGCCGATGCGGAGAAGCATAGCAAGGCCGCGAGGTAAGGGAGGAATAATTTCATTTTAATGGGTTTGCCAAAGGTATTGTGCATATATGATCCGGTGGTTATCACAACATTAACTTATGATTATGCCTTCCCGGATTTTTTTAACGCAATCATAATCCGATGGCAACCCGATCCTGAGAGAATCAGTATAGTTTTAATGCAGTAAACTCCTTTGCATGCAATTGTTGACCTGGCTGGATCATTTGGATAAGATGCTGTTTGTACTCATCCAGCACGACACGGACGGGCCTGTATTGGATAAGATTATGCCCATCCTGCGGGAGCCGCTGACCTGGGTGCCGCTGTACGCGTTTATGCTTTATTATTCCTTCCGTCAGGGTAAAGCCAAAGCGTGGCCGTTTATCATCCTGACCCTGTTAACCTTTGCCATCACCGATACGGTCGCCGCCCAATTGCTGAAACCCTTATTCGGCCGGCTCCGGCCCTGTCATGACCCCGATCTGCAGGGTATGATCCGTGGGCTGGTGGATTGCGGCGGTCTCTACGGCTTGCCCTCCAATCACGCGGCAAACCACTTCGGACTGGCCGCTTTCTGGTATTTTTCTATCCGGGAAATGAACGCCCGAAAATGGACCTGGCTTTGGGTTTGGGCGGCCGTGATCTGTTATGCGCAGGTATATGTGGGTAAGCACTATCCGCTCGACATTCTCGTCGGGGCCATCTTTGGTTTTCTAACGGGACTGGGTACGTTCCGGCTTTTCGTATACTGGGAGACGCGCCCTATATTTGCGACCGGAGGCGGACTTAATTGATTATCGAATCAAACAAAGCGGAGTGGGAGACCTGGCTGCACAAGTGGTTTGTCCCCCTGTTGATACCCGCGATACTGGTCAATGCCGGCGGCCTGCTCATCCCCATCCTCGAACCTGACGGTGCACTATATGCGACGATTGCCAAGTCGATCGCCCGCACCGGTAATTTTGTCGACTTATATGTAGACGGCAAAGACTGGCTGGACAAGCCGCATTTTCCATTCTGGATGGCGGCGCTCAGTATGCGAGTCTTCGGGATCAATGGATTCGCCTACAAATTCCCGGCGGTCCTGTTCTGGGCCGCCGGCGCGTGGTACACCTGGCGGTTCGCGCTTTCGCTATACGGAAAACCGGTGGCCCAGCTGGCGACTCTCATCTATGTGTCCGCCGCGCATCTGGTGATCTCCAACAACGATGTCCGCGCCGAGCCTTATCTGACCGGGCTCATCATCGGGGCTGTTTATCATTTCTATAAATCATCCAGGATACAGGCTTCCCGGTCTCCGCGAGACCGGTCTATAAGACCCTGGCTGCATCTGCTGGCGGGGTCGGCGTTGTCGGCCGCGGCGCTGATGACAAAAGGACCTTACGTGCTGCTGACGATCGGCGCTGGATTTATCGTGGACTGGATCATCGGAAAAGAGTGGGACCAGTTCCGGAATATCCGCTGGTGGATCGCTTTCATCCTGATCGCGCTGTTCACGCTGCCGGAACTCTATTGTCTTTACGTACAGTTCGACCAGCATCCGGAGAAGCGCGTCTTTGGACGAACCGGCGTATCGGGTATCCGTTTCTTCTTCTGGGATAGCCAGTTTGGCCGGTTTTTCAACACCGGGCCCATCAAGGGAAGCGGCGATCCTTTCTTTTATTTTCATACGGTATTATGGGCTTTTCTGCCGTGGTCCCTTCTCCTGTATGCCGCGGTTGTTCGCCGGTGCCGGAGTATCCGCCGCGCGGTCCCCGGCGATTGGATCTGTGCCGGCGCGGTCCTTGTCAGCTTTGTTCTTTTTTCGCTTTCGCGCTTCCAGCTCCCGCATTATCTCAATATCCTTTTTCCATTTTTCGCGATCCTTACGGCGGGCTGGCTGTATGGCATCCACCGGGAGGGCACCCGCCGGTTTGTCCGGATTGTTCAGGGCATCATCAATATTACTCTGCCCCTGCTCTTGCTCGTGCTGGCGGGGGTGTTATTTTACCCACCCAATATAGTCCTGCTGGCCTTGATCGCGATTCTGTCGCTGCTGCCGTTCGCGTTGGTCCGCGGTCCTGCGCTCTCCGTACCCATCACGCGAAGCTTCACGCTGGCTTTGCTGGTCTTCAGCTTCGTGAACTTCGTGCTCTATCCGACGATCCTGCGTTACCAGGCAGGAACCCAGGCGGGGCGGTGGATCGAACGATTTAAACCGGATGCGCCCGCGCTTTACCTGCTGGAGGAAGCGCCCGTGAACTATTCGGTCGAGTTCTATAGCCCGATACCGGTCTGGCGGATCCCGATGGATAGCCTCAACCGGATAGTGAGTGGCGGACCCGCGATGGTCTTTGCTCCTGCTGCCTTCAGGGACACGCTGACCGGGCATGGATTTCCTGCTACCATCCTGCAGTCCTTCCCTAACTTTCATATCAGCCAGCTCACTGGGGAATTCGTAAATGCGAAGACCCGCGATAAGGTGGTGGAGAAGTACGCGCTAATCCTCATCCGCGCTCGGGCCGTAGCTGCCGGGGATCGGGATATCCAGCAGCCGGAGGAATACGCCCAGCTGGGCCCGGTGGTGTACGATCTGGCAGTATGCCATCCGGACGATCTCGCCCTTGGTGGCCACCTGCAGGACCTCTCCGCCGTTGCGAAGGGTCCAGGGTTCGGCAAGGGTCTCTTCGGTAGCGGCGATCAGGTGCTCGCGCCCATCGGCCAGGGACTTGTCGAAATAGTCCAGTAGTTCAGCGGTATTGGTGACCGATTCCTGGTGATAGGGATTATTGGCAAAGTCGAGCCCGTCGGTGGTGACGGCCATGGTGACCCAACCCGGCAGCTCCGCGATATGCGTGGCGAGGCGCTGGACGGACATGCTTTTTTGGTGGGGCTGCCAGTCGAAATAGGCGGTGGGTACCCTTTCCAGCATTTTGCGGGTGGTCCGGGCTTCTTGTTCGAGCTCCTTCAGCAGCGGTTCGATCGTTGACATAAATGACGGTTTTTGAGTGAGTTAATTGATTTTGGTCCAAAGTAACGACCGGCTGGTGACAGCCTTATGTCAGGAGAATGCCGCCTCCC
>DATMLR010000083.1:0-4903 GCA_035570015.1 Puia sp. | reverse complement strand
ATCGGCCCTTCGACAATATGAAATCCGGGGAAATCGTTTGGCGGATCGAATTCATCGATCTGTTGCGCATTTTCTACAATGAACTGCACTTGCAGATAGTCCCGTTGCCCCAGTTCCTGGCTGTTGACCACCGTAGTGAATTTTACCTGGCCCGAACTGGTGAGGGCCGGCAGCAATGCTATCCAGACAATAAAAGCGGAACGTAAACGTAGATTCATATTACCGGGATACAAATATATATTTTTCGGGGGTTGATCGAAAGCGCCGTGCAGTTAAAGATCTCCCAATTGAGGGCGCAGAACGATCTCCTCAACAGTAGCCTGCGGTGAGAGCCCCGCAGCCGCCACGACCATCCGCGCAATATCAGCCGCCTCCATAATGCGGTGGGGATCAACGCCGCTGCCCGCCCAGGAGTCGGTAAAGGCTGCCCCCGGATATACAGCCGTTACTTTGATCCCATACTCCTTCATTTCCTCACGGAGATTGGCGGAGAAGCCCGCCAGCGCATATTTGCTGATCCCATAGGCTCCGCCGTGATGATAGGCCTGGAGCGAAGCGATCGAACAGATATTGAAGATATGTCCCGCTTTCCGCGCCATCATCGCGGGGAGCAGCGTTCTGGTCAGGTGATAAGCGCTATACAGATTGACCGCTATCAACTGCTCGAGTACCCCATCCGGCTCCTGGTACAGACTACCATAGATGAACTGACCGGCGTTATTGACCAGCACATCCACGGGTATCCCCAATCCCAGTACCCACCGGCCGAGTTCCTGTGCTTGCAGCTTGTCGCTCAGGTCCGCGGCCTTCGACCGGATCGCAATCGCCGGGTACCGATCGCCCAATTCGCGGACCGCCGCATCAAGCGCGGCCTGGTCCCGGGAAGAAAGGATCAGATCATAACCCGCTGCCGCAAACTGGGTAGCTATACCTTTACCCAAACCCCTGGATGCCCCGGTAACGATACACGTCATAATTCATAATTTAGCGGCATGCAATATAAACACCTTTTTTTCGACCTGGATCATACCCTTTGGGATTTTGAAACGAATAGCCGACTCACCCTGGAGGAGCTTTACCATTCCTTGCAGCTTAGCGAACGCGGCGTAGCGGATTTTGACGAATTTCACCGCCGCTACCTGGTCCATAATGATAAGCTGTGGGAGCGCTATCGCAACGGTTTTATCAAGGTCGATGAGCTTCGTTGGAAAAGGATGTGGCTGACCTTGCTGGATTTTAAGATCGCCGACGAACCGCTGGCGCGCACCATGGCTGTCCGGTTCCTGGATGCGTTGCCAACCCGGAAAACCCTCTTCCCCTATACACTGGAGATCCTGCAGTACCTGACCGGTAAAGGCTACAGGCTCCACCTGATCACCAACGGCTTTGAGACGACCCAACACTCCAAATTGCAGAGCGCGGGGATCAGCGGCTATTTCGGCGCCGTCATCACTTCGGAAGGGTCGGGCAGTCTCAAACCGCATAAAGAGATCTTTGATTTTGCGTTGCGGGTCACCGGGGCCGCTCCGGCGGAAAGCATTATGCTTGGCGACAGTATCGAAGTCGATATCCAGGGTGCGATGGACGCCGGGATCGACCAGGTATACATCAACCACCTGCGAACGACGCCGGCGGTTACGCCGACCTATATGGTCTACTCATTAAAAGAACTGGAAGAGATCTTTTAGCTCAACTTCGCCAGGACCGTAACCCCACCCTGCACCGTCTGGTTAAGTTTCACCTGTATATTGGTGCCGGGCGGCAACAGGACATCCACGCGCGATCCGAATTTGATAAAGCCCATCTCGGCGCTTTGCACCACTTTCTGCCCGACAGACAGATAATTTACGATCCGCCGCGCCAGCGCCCCGGCAATCTGCTTGACCAGGATATCGCCATGATTATTGCGGATCACCACACTATGCCGCTCATTCTCGGTAGAAGATTTGGGGTTCCAGGCCACCAAGTAGAGGCCGGGATGATACTTGCTATAGACAACCTCACCTGTAATAGGATTCCGGTTCTGATGGACATTGGCCGGGCTCATGAAGATGGAGACCTGCAGCCGTTTGTCCTTAAAATATTCGGTGTCCTTGATTTCTTCGATCACTACCACTTTTCCATCGGCTGGACAGACGACCAGGTCGGAACCCACCGTCCACTTGCGGACGGGCACCCGGAAGAACGAAACCAGGAACAGCAGGGTCGCCAGGGTGACAAGAAAGATCAAACCGCTCAACCAGAAGGCATGCGCGCTGATATAGTAAAAGGAAACCAGATTGATCAATGCAAAAACCAGGACACCGACAGAAATAGCCTTATAACCTTCCCGATGAATTGTCATTACCTAGATGAATTGAAACCGCTAAGTTAACTATTATTTTCTCAAAAGCCCACGCCGACGATCCATACCAGGTAGGCCCAAGCGAAGGGCGTCGCGATCAGCAGCGAGTCGAACCGGTCCAGAAAGCCGCCGTGACCGGGCAGGATATGGCCACTGTCCTTGACACCCGCCATCCGTTTGAGCTTGCTCTCCAGCAGATCCCCGAACGTGCCCACGATGGAGGCGATCGCGGCGACAATCATCCAGACAGTCGGGGGGAACAGGGCCACCGCCGGCTTATCCCGCAGCCACCAGGCCAGAAGCCCCATCACCGCGATGGCGAGGAGGATACCGCCAATGGTGCCTTCCCAGGTCTTCCGGGGCGATATCCGCGAAAGTGGGGTCTTACCAATCAGTGAACCGACAATATAGGCCATCGTATCGTTGATCCAGATCGACCCGATGATCATTAATACCAGGATCCGGTCGGCGAAAGGGATCGGACCGTTATAATAGATGACCCTGAGCCAGACAAGCATGGCCAGCGGCATCGAAATGTAGACAAGCCCGAATACAGAATGCAGAATATTCCGGACGCTCAGTTTCCGGAATCGCGCGATCTCGCTTATGACCAGCAGGCCGAGGAAAAACAGACAGCCCCATTTTCCAATCTCACACCATGGAACTCCGCCGATCGTGAGGTCCTCGCGGACACAATACAACATCAGGCACCAGCCCGCAATCGGCATGCTGTAACGGTGGAGCGGGGATATCGACGCATACTCCTTGTCGATCCTGAGGATGATCTTCCGGTATTCGATCCAGCAACCGAAATGGATAACCGTGAACAACAACAAAAAGCTCCAGGGGTTCCACAACAATCCGGTCAGCATGACCACCACAAATATGGCTGCGGTCAGCGATCGGGTTTTGAAAACTGAAAGGTTTAGCGCCATCATGCAATGTTAAGGAAAAGTAGAATCCGACTCATTAGGCAAGGAAATCTTCGTAGTCATCTGCACTGGAGCCGTATACGCTCTTGTACGTTGTTTTCGAGCCTTTTCTGAGCGCGTAAAACAAACCTACGACTATCACCAAACTGAACAAGACCAATTTCAAGGGGATCGTAGGATTTTTCGAAACGATGCCGGGATCATACATCGCCAGGAGGATCTGGCTGGCATTGAAGAAAAAATGCGCGATGATGGGCACCCAGAGGCTGCCGCTATACCAATAGGCGGCCCCCAGCAGCACACCCAGGAACATCCGCGGCAAAAATCCCTCAAACTGGAAATGAAAGAAAGAGAACAGAAAAGCGGATACCAGGATGCCTGCCATCGGCCGCTTACAGATCTGGATCATGATCCGTTGCAGTGCACCGCGGAAGCAGATCTCCTCGCAGAAAGCCGGAATGGCCGCCATGACCAGTACATTGATGACCGGATCATATGGATGATGCACCTTTAGGAAAGCTTCCACCTGCCGGTCGTTGTCCCGTTCGGCACTGACCATCCAATGCCAGAGCGGAATGCGTTTGTTCAGCTCACCCAACCATTCTTCCAGCGGAAGCGCCAGTATCAGCATCAGGATAGCCAGGAGATAGAAACCGCTCCGAGTCGCGGGCCGGAGCCCGAGATGATAGCCCGGCCGGTCCCGGAAGGTAAACCGGGCATACAGAAATCCGGTGAGACCGAAAACGACGACGGAAAAAAGGAACTGCACTAATTTGCCGACGTCCAACGCCGCGACGTCATCCGTGGACAGCCCGGACCTCATCTGGCCTCCCACCCCGGCGACGTTATAGACGAGACCTCCAATAATGGCGAAAACGATCAGCATGCCTCCTCCTATCACTACAAAAAGGGAGAATTGCGACCACGGCGAAGGTATCCTTAGCTTATTTGACATTCCACTATTAGTGCGTAAATTTGTGACTTTGGCGTGATAAACATCGGCAAGATACAACTTCCTTCTTTTCCACTCCTCCTGGCCCCCATGGAAGATGTGAGCGATCCCCCCTTCCGGTACGTTTGCAAGCAGAATGGCGCCGACCTGATGTACAGCGAGTTTATATCCAGTGAAGGCCTGATCCGGGATGCCATCAAGAGTCGCCGGAAGCTGGACTTTTTTGAATATGAACGCCCCTTTGGGATCCAGATCTTTGGCGGGGACGAGGAAGCAATGGCCATGAGCGCGCGGATCGTCGATACTGTACAGCCGGACCTTGTAGATATCAACTTCGGCTGCCCCGTCAAGAAAGTCGTTTGCAAGGGAGCCGGCGCCGCCGTTCTGAAAGATGTCGCCTTGATGACCCGTCTGACCGCGGCTGTCGTCAAAGGCACCACGCTGCCGGTCACGGTGAAGACGAGGCTTGGCTGGGACGATCACTCCAGGAATATCGAAGAAGTAGCCGAACGGTTACAGGACGCCGGTATCGCGGCGCTGACCGTCCACGGCCGAACCCGGGCCCAACTTTACAAAGGTGAAGCCGACTGGACCCTGATCGCCCGGATAAAGGAAAACCCGCGCATCCGTATCCCCGTCTTCGGCAACGGCGACATCGAATCACCCGAGAAAGCC
>DATMLR010000082.1:0-5760 GCA_035570015.1 Puia sp. | reverse complement strand
GGCAGGCGGTTGCCTCAAGGCTCAAACACTGAGCGGTACCGTGACCGATTCTGCCACCCATAAACCGATCGAAGGCGCTTCGGTCTACATCACCCAGCTCAAACGGGGATCAGTGACCGATGCCAAGGGAAGATACCACATCAATGGCTTGCCGAAAGGCAGCTATGACGTGACGCTGGGGATCGTCGGCTATGGTCAGGTGACGAAGCAGGTGACGATCAACGGGGACGCCGGCGTGGATTTTGCCCCGGCGGTTACACCGGAAACATTGAGCGATGTCGTCATTACTTCGCTGGGGGTTAAGACCAGCCTGCGTCGCGCGCCCGTACCGGTAACCGTGGTCTCACACGATGCGCTTGTGCAGCAGGCCGCGACGAATGTGATCGATGCATTGTCCAGTCAACCCGGGATTTCGCAGGTGACGACTGGACCCGGGGTTTCCAAGCCGGAGGTCAACGGACTCGGCTATAATCGGGTGCTCACGTTGTTTGACGGCGAAAGACAGGAAGACTTCCAATGGGGCGACGAGCACGGCATCCTGATCGACCCTTATGCGGTTTATAACGCCGAAATCATCCGCGGGCCCGCGTCTCTTCAGTACGGAGCCAATGCGGTAGCAGGTGTCGTAAGCTTCAAATCGGAGCCTCTTCCGGAGGAAAAAAGTGTTCAGGGTAGTTATCAGACCGAGTTCCAGACGAATACAGGGCTGATCGGAAATTCCCTTGATCTTGCCGGGAATACCGGCGGCCTGAAATGGGATGCAAGGGGCAGCATGGAATATGCGCACTGTTACTGGGACCCCAAGGACGGCTATGTATGGGGTACGGCCTCGCGCCAGGAAAACGCCCGGATTGTGCTCGAATTGGACCGGAGCTGGGGATATTCGAGATTAAGCCTCAGCCACCTTCACCGCCAGGTCGAGATCCCGGACGGCAACAGGGACAGCGCCAGCGGCCGGTTCGAGTTCGATGTTCCCCAGAATGCGCAATACGTCAATGGCGAGTATGTTCCAGGATCCGGCAAGATCTACCCGACCCTTTCGAACTTTTTGTCCTATACGCCGAATATCTCCGGGTACCAGACCTTATATCACGATGCGGTCTGGTGGCAGAATAACATCAACGTAGGAGGAAGGGGCACGATCGGAGCGGATATCGGCTATACACAGAGCATCCGCCACGAAATCGACACGGGGACTGTCGGAGGGGAGAACATGATCGTCCACGATATCCCCTATAATTTCAGGTACCAGCTGAACAACGGGAGTGCCGGTCTGAAGCTTACCATGGGGATCAATGGGGTCTACGAGTTCGAGAACAATTACCCCGAACCGCCGTCGCCCTATATCGGCGACTTCGAGATCCCGAATTACACGATCTTCGATATCGGCGGTTACGGCATCCTGGAGAAGAACTTCAAGCAGCTGACCCTGAGCGGCGGGTTGCGTTATGACTATCGGACGATAAAAGGCGACGCGATGTACCTTGCCAATTACGATCAGACGAACCAGCAGGTTGTCCCGGCGGGCACGCCCGGAGCCTATCAGCAGTTCCCGGCTTTTGACAATAGCTACACGGGATTCTCGGGTAGCCTCGGAGCATCGTACCAACTGCCGGACAAATTTTATTTGAAAATCAATCTGGCCAGGAGCTTCCGGGCGCCGGCCATCAACGAGCTGACAAGCAACGAGCTGGATCCCTCCAATATCTTCAAGCAGGGAGATCCGAACCTGAAGCCGGAAGTGGGTTATGAAGTGGATCTCGCTTTTGGAAAATACGGGAAAGATTTTGACTTCGAAATAGACCCATTTTTCAATTATATCAACCATTTCATTTTCGCCACGCACCTTGCCGCTGCCAACGGCGGGGATTCCATCGAGCTGGGCGCTCCCGTCTTCAAGTACGGAGCCGCTACGGCCTATATGACAGGGGTTTCGGGCTGGCTGCACATCCATCCGGACGGTGCAAAATGGTTCGAATGGGATAACGGCTTCACCTATATTTATTCCTTCCTCCCGAATCAGACCGATTCGACCCGGCACGTACCTTTTACGCCGGCCCCCCGGCTGACCTCGGAATTCACGTTCAAAGTACCGGAGACACCCACTTCCATCTTCCATTCGAGCTATATACGTTTCGGCGTGGCGTATTACTGGGCCCAAAACAATATCTACAGCGCCTTGTACAATGAGCTGCCTTCTTTGGCTTATGGCCTGTTCGATGCCAGTATCGGTACAAGTTTCGTGAATCCCAAGACCCAGCGCACCATTTGCACGTTTATGATCAGCGGTACGAACCTGGCGAATATTGCTTATGTGGACCACCTCTCGAGACCGCAGTATTTCTGGGCCTACAACGGTTACCAGGACCCGACGAATTTCGGGGCCGCGGCGTCCGTTGTTACCAACCGGAACCAGGGCATCTTCAATATGGGAAGGAATATCGGCTTCAAGGCGATCTTCCCGTTTGGCGGGCACAAGATCTCGGAAACCGAAGTGAACGGGATGAAGGAACCGTGATGGGCAAAAAGATATGCTTCAGCAAAGGGCCCCGCGAAGCGGGGCCCTTTCATTTTTTATTGTTGCTTCGGCATGCCGCCGCCGTCTTCCGGCTTCTTGCAGCAGGTGGGGAGTCGCTTGTAGGAATCGGGTTCGGCAGTGACATCATCGGCGTCGTAGCCACAGTTGGCGATCAATGTCTTGATATTTTCTATATTGGTCCGGTCGGTCAGATAGGTGACGGTCGTCGTTTTCTTCTTGTAGTCCACATTGACTTTCACGATACCGTCCTCGTGGCTCATATAGTTTTCAATCCGCGTTTTGCACATATCGCATTGGACGGTTGGGGTCTTGATGATCACCGTGGCCTTTCCTTTTTGCTGGGCCACGGCAGCGCCGGTGAACCCGGCCAGCAAGAGCAGCATCAACTGTAGTTTCTTCATACTGTGAGGATTTATTGACCCTAAATATAAGAAATTATATCCGCCCGGCCTAGATACCCTTCCAGCCGGCCGGGTCTTCACTCCATTTCAACAAAATGGCTTCTTCTTCCGGGCTTATCAGTTTTTTGTCCAGCGCCAGGCTGATCAGGGTAGGGTAATCGGAGAGAGAGAGATAAGGCACGCCGGCTTGTTGGAAGGCAGTTCGGACTGCCGGAAAATTGTAACTGAAGATGGATACCACGCCAATCACATCGAGACCTGCCTGACGCAATACCTCAACGACCTGAAGGCTGCTTTTGCCTGTCGAGAGCAGGTCTTCCATCACTACGACCGGTCTGTCCGGTTCAAAAAAGCCTTCGATCTGCTGCCCTGTTCCATGGTCTTTCGGCTTGGACCGGACATAGACGAAAGGCAGCTTGAGTTGGTCGGCGACCATGGCGCCCCAGGGAATGCCGGCGGTGGCGACACCCGCGAGGAGCGCGGCTTCGGGGAATCGGGCGAAAACGACGTTGCAGAGCTCCGACTTGATAAAATCGCGGATGTACGGGTGGCCGAGCACAATACGGTTATCGCAATAGATCGGGCTTTTCCAGCCCGAAGACCAGGTGAAAGGCTGTTGTACATTCAGGCGGATGGCCTGCGCTTGCAGCAGCCGTTCGGCGACTGCCTTCTCATTCGTGCTGATGATCTTTTCCATGGTGCTGCGAAAATAAGAAAAGTTTGGTCCTTCGGCCTTCGTATCTTAGGGCCCATTCCCCGCCCATGTATATCAAGATCTATTTTAACGACAAGCCATTGTTCCTGTGTGATGAAATGACGGATGAGATCCGGACATATGCGCATCATGACGATGCGGTACTGATCGATGAATTCTCTCATCCGGCGGTCAATTCGATCATCCATGAGATGCGGCGGGAGAGTGTTCATGCCGGGATCTTTCTGCATTCCGACCTGGCGACGCTGAAAAAGGCGTTTTGGAAAAAATTCATGCTGGTGCAGGCAGGGGGCGGATTGGTAGAGAACGGGAATGAGCAATACCTGTTCATGCTGCGCCGCGGAAAATGGGATTTGCCAAAGGGCAAACTGGATCGGGGGGAGACGCTGGAGCAGTGCGCGGTCCGGGAAGTAGGGGAGGAGACAGGATTGAAAAAGGTGCGGCTGAACGGGCCGCTGCTGGTCACCTATCATACTTACGACGAAAACGGCCATCATATCCTGAAGGAGACCCATTGGTACCGGATGACTGTGTCAGCGGATCAGAGGGTCGTGCCGCAGCGGGAGGAGCAGATCACGGAGCTGGTCTGGGCCGACAAGAGCCGCTTCGGAGAGCTGCTGAAAAATACCTTTCCTTCGATTGTAGATGTGCTGCGGACAGCCGGTCTTCTCATTTAGGAAGGATGGCTACCGTTAGCCGGCTGATGCAGACCAGCTTGTCGCGTTCGTCAGTAATTCGGATCTCCCAGACCTGAGTTGTCTTGCCGATGTGGAGCGGCCGGGCGGTCCCGGTCACAAATCCATCCCTTACGCCCCTGATGTGGTTGGCGTTGATCTCCAGGCCGACAGCGTTGTACCGTTCCCGGTCGATGACAAAGGCTGCCCCCACGCTGCCGAGGGTCTCCGCGAGTGCGACGGAAGCTCCTCCATGCAGGAGGCCATAGGGCTGCCGGGTGCGGTGGTCGACCGGCATGCGGGCTTTGATGAAGTCTTCCCCCACCTCAGTGAATTCGATACCGATATGTTCGGCCATCGTATTTTTTCCCAGTGGCTGGACGCGGTCAGCAGTGAGGTTCGGTTCAAACCAGATAGGCATAGGCGTTAGGTGTTAGGTATTTTCAGTTGTGTAGCCTGCTGCGCTTTCAGCGATTTCGCTACGACCTCCGGCAGGAACTGCATGACGTCCCCGCCGTTCTTCAGCACATCCCGGACCAGCGTCGATGCAACCGAAGTATACTGCGGCAGACAGGTCAGGAAGACCGTCTCGATATGGTTGTCGAGGCTGCGGTTCATGTCGGCGATCGCTTTCTCGTATTCGAAGTCGTTAACATAGCGGATGCCGCGCAGGATAAAGTTGGCGCCCACCTGGCGGCAGGCGTGGATGGTGAGCCCGTCGTACACGATGGCTTCGACCCGGGGATTGTCTTTATAGATCTCCCGGATCCAGACCAGCCGTTGTTCCGCGCTGAACATCGGCAGCTTACCGGCATTCGTGCCGATGCCGATGAAAAGCTTGTCGAAAAGCGGCAGGGACCGGTTAATGATATCCTGGTGCCCGATGGTGATCGGGTC
The DNA here is from genome assembly GCA_035570015.1 of Puia sp. Taxonomy (GTDB): domain Bacteria; phylum Bacteroidota; class Bacteroidia; order Chitinophagales; family Chitinophagaceae; genus Puia. The sequence continues at coordinate 534 of DATMLR010000082.1, read as the reverse complement.
GAAGGTGCCGGGGAAAAGGCCGATACGTTGCATAGACAATCGCAGTTTAATGTGCTATACGTTTAATTGGAAGATCCTCCCGCCAACAGGTACAGGACCGCCATCCGGACTGCCACTCCATTCTCGACCTGGTGCAGGATCAACGACTGCTTGCTGTCGGCAACGTCGCTGTCCAGCTCGACGCCGCGGTTGATCGGGCCGGGGTGCATGATCACGATCTCTTTGCTCAGGCTGTCCAGCAGCCGCCGGTTCACGCCATAGGCCAGGCTGTATTCGCGCAGGGACGAGAATAGCGGCTGATTCTGGCGTTCCAGCTGGATGCGCAGCACATTAGCGACGTCGCACCATTCCAACGCCTTACGCAGGTTATATTCGACGCGGACGTCGAATGCTTCCCGGATATGCACGGGGATAAGGGTAGGTGGTCCGGCAATCGTTACTTCGGCGCCCATCTTTTTCAGCAGGTAGATATTACTCAGCGCCACGCGGGAGTGCATGATATCGCCAATGATGGCGACCTTCCTGCCGGCCAGC